>NZ_JBYIQP010000010.1:0-118067 GCF_057707665.1 Actinacidiphila sp. bgisy167
GGCCGGTGCGGGCGGCAGTCAGTGCAGCCCGCACCGGTGGTGCGTCAGCCGATCGCCTTGTCGATCGTCTCCGTCGCAGCCTTCCACGCGTCAGCGGGCTTGGTGCCCCGCTGCTCCATGTTGTTGATCTGGTTCGAGATCGAGTCCTTGATCACGCCGTCCTTCGGGCCGAGCACGGCCTCGGGGATGCTCTGGGCCTCCTCGGCGTAGATCTGGCCGACCGGCGCGTTGTTGAAGTACTCGAGCTTCGCGTTCTTCACGTCGGGGAGCTCGTAGGCGCCCTTGTTGGACGGGAAGAGACCGGCAGCCTTGAAGAGCGCGGCCTGCTGCTCCGGGGCGGTCAGCCACTTGACGAGCTCGGTGGCCTCCTTGACGTGCTTGCCGGCCTTGGGGACCGCCAGGAAGGAGCCACCCCAGTTGGCCGCGGTCGAACCGGGCGCGCGGGAGATGTCCCACTTGCCCTTGTACGCGTCACCGGAGTTGTTGGAGATCTGGTTGGCCATCCACGCGGGGCACGCCACGCTGGCGACGGAGCCCTTGCGCAGCGCGGCCGTCCAGGCGTCGGTGAACTGCGGCAGGCCCTGGGACAGCTTCTTCTGCGCCGCCTCGGCGGCCAGGTCCCAGCCCTTCTTCACGGCGGGGCTGTCCTTGTAGACCGCCTTGCCGTCGGCGTCGTAGTACTGCTGGGCGTCCGAGCTGACGACCGCGTTGTACATGGCGCTCGCGGAGTCCATGAAGAAGGTGCCCTTGGGCGCCTTCGCCTTGTACTGCTCACCGAGCTTGAGGTAGTCCTGCCAGCCGCCCGCGACGGCCTTGGCGACGTCCTCGCGATCGCTCGGCAGGCCGGCCTGCTCGAAGAGGTCCTTGCGGTAGCACAGCGACATCGGACCGATGTCCGTGCCGGCGCCGATGACCGCACCGTCCTTCGTGGTGGCCTGCTTCTCCTTCCAGGACACCCAGTCGTTGACGTCGATCGACTTGCTCAGGTCGACGAACTTGTCGGCCTGGGTGTCGACGACCTCCTTGATGCGGCCGACCTCGAGGCCGGTCACGTCCCCCAGCCCGCTGCCCGTGTTCAGCTGCTGCAGAAGCTTCGGGTAGTAGTCCTGCTCGTTGGCAGTGACCTCTTCCTTCACCGTGATGTTCGGGTGGAGCTTGTGGTACTGCTCGAACAGGCCGGCCTCCTTGTAGCCGAACTGCCCGTAGTCCTGCACGGTGAGGGTGATGTTGCCGTCGGAGCCGGAAGCGTCCGAGTCGCCGCCGTCACTGCCGCATCCCGTGAGCAGTACTGCCGAGGCCGCCAGGACCGACGTGGTCAGGGCCGCCACTCTGCGGCCGCGACCGCCGCCGGTGCCAGTTATGCGCATTTCCACTACTCCTTGTTCCATTGGGGGAACGGACCTCAGGACTCGGGCCGCCAGCGGTCGACGGTCCCGACCTGCCCCTCCCGGGTCGAGCAGTGGCCAGCACGACAGCGTGGTGCGCGGTGCGTCAGCGCTGGTCACGCGGGTTCGATGCGCGATCGGAGGGAAAGGCCTTCGGTTCTTCGGGGTCGCGTGAGACGCCCCCGGCGAACCGTGGGACCGCTCCCACGCGGCATGCCGGAAGACTCCTTCGTGGCAGGCCAGATGTCAAGACTTGAAGGCGCGGTCGTTGCGTAAGCGTGTCCCACATGTCACGTCGATGTGTCCGACCTGTAGGTTGTCGGCCTAGGAAACCTGCAGGTCATCGGCAGGATGCCGGATCGGATCGGCCCCTTTGCCCACACCGGGGACAAGCCGCCGGATGCCTGGGGTCACAATGAAGCGGTCCATGCACCACGCCGGAAGGTGAAAGATGAGTCCTGCCTCCCAGCCGCCCGAGACCAGCCGCGCCCGGCGGCCGACCCTCGAGGCGGTGGCCGCTCGCGCCGGTGTGGGCCGTGGCACGGTCTCTCGGGTGATCAACGGTTCTCCCCAGGTGAGCGAACACGCGCGCGCGGCCGTCCAGCAGGCGATCGCGGAGCTCGGCTACATCCCCAACCGCACCGCGCGCTCCCTGGTGACCCGGCGCACCGACTCGGTCGCCCTGGTCGTTCCCGAGACGGAGACGCGGCTCTTTTCCGAGCCGTACTTCTCCGCCATCATCCGCGGCGTGACCTCGGGTCTCGCGGGCAGCGAGATGCAGTTGCTCCTGGTGCTCGTCCGCGACGAGAGCGAGCGGGCCCGGCTCGCGACGTATCTGACCGAACAGCGTGTGGACGGCGTGCTGATGGTGGCCGTCCACCGCGACGACACGCTCCCCGACCTGCTCGCGGAACTGGCCATCCCCACCGTGCTGGCCGGACGCCGCGGCCCCGCGGAGAGCTTGGGGCACGTGCAGGCCGACAACCAGGGCGGAGCCTGCGGGGCGGTCCGGCATCTGCTGGACGGCGGGAGGCGCACGATCGCCACCATCACCGGACCCCTGGACATGGACGTCGCCCAGGCCCGACTCGACGGCTACCGCGAGGCCCTGCGGACCGCCGGCATCGCGGTGGACGAGGAACTGATCGCCACCGGTGACTTCACCGAGGAGGGCGGACGGAAGGCCATGAGCGCGCTCCTGGCCCGACGACCCGGTCTCGACGCCGTCTTCGCTGCCTCCGATGTGACCGCCTCCGGCGCCGTGCTCGAACTGCGGGCCGCGGGACGGCGGATACCCGACGACGTCGCCGTCATCGGGTTCGACGATTCCATCGTGGCCCGGCACACCGATCCGCCTCTGACCAGCGTGCGCCAGCCGATCGAGGAGATGGGCCACACCATGGCGAGGCTGCTGCTGGACGAGATCGCCGAACGTGGCAAGGGCCGGCGGGAAGTCGTCCTGCCGACGCGTCTGGTGGTGCGGCAGTCGACCTGACCGGTGCCGGCTTCCCGCCCACGCGTCGCGCATGAGTGGGCGGTTGGGGCACAATCAGCGTTCGTGGCTCCGCAACGTGACCCAGCCGAGCTCTTTCCGGACATCGCGGAGCGGGGCGGCCTCGCCGCCGCCCTCCGGGCCGAGGCGGAGCAGGCCGGCCCCTCCCTGCCCGTGACGGCCTTGCCCGGTGACCCCGACCCCATGACCGGTGCCGCCGTCGCAAGCAGGCTGCCGCACCGGGCGCCGCTGCGGGTCACCGCGTCCACCTGGGAGCGGGAGTGGTGGATCCGCGGTACGGACACGGCGCAGGGGACGCCCCTCGTCGAAGGCTGTGCACGGGAGTTCGACCAGCTCATGAGGGCCGCACGGGCGTGGCACGAGGGGGCGTCGTTGAGCGACATCCGCCGGGCCGCGCCGTTCGTGCGCCTGACCGACCGGTTCGAGGTGCCGGACGGGGACCCCGTGCTGCTGGCCGAGTCCGAGTGGCGGGGTCTGCGCAACGAGGCGCGGACGGTGGTCGTGCCCGGGTACCGGCCGCTGGTCGAGGAGGCGTACGTCCAACCGGCCCTGCGGGCTCTCTATCCCTTCAGGATGGGCTGGACGCTGTGCTTCTCGACCACCACGCGCCCGGGCCTGAACCCGACCGGGCCACGGCTCTCATCGTATGACGGCGACGAGTACACGGTCAGCGCCGAGCTCGCCGGCGGCGGCGTCCTCGCCGTGACCGCCACCGCGCGGGAGGCGGTGGCGGCCGCCGTCCGTCATCTGCCGAGCGGACTCGGCCCGGTCACCTCCGGGGCGTCCGGCTCGTACTTCTGACGCACCGGCCACGGGCTCGGCCGGGACGGCGCCGACTGCGCCCGGCGGCCCGTCAGACCGCTGAGCTGACGTCGTCGTGGTCGGTGGACAGCGCGAGGGCCCGCCATGCGTCGGCCTCCTTCCGGAGCTGGGCGATCTTGCCGTCCATCGCGGCGGCGCAGTCGCTGCCGAGTTGCGCGCGCATCGGAGGGTGGGCGGAGTCGGCGAGCTCGATCATGGCTCGGGCGCCCTTGACCGGGTCGCCGGGCTGGTCGTGGTTGAGGCCGGGGACGGCGTCGCGCACCGCGCCGGCGGTGGCGGCGTAGTCGTCGATCACCCGGCCCTCGGTGTGCAGGCTGGAGGCGTCGAGGAAGTCGGTGCGGAAGTAGCCGGGTTCGACGATGACGACGTGGATGCCCAGCGGGGCCAGTTCGTCGTGCAGGGCTTCGGAGAGCCCCTCCACCGCGAACTTCGTCGAGCAGTAGACGCCGAAGCCGGGCGCGCCCCGGAAACCCCCGATGGAACTGAGATTGAGGATGCGGCCCGACCTCTGCCGGCGCATGACCGGCAGGACGGCACGGGTGACGTTGACCAGGCCGAAGACGTTCGTCTCGTAGACCGACCGGAACGCCTCGTCGGAAATCTCCTCCACCGCGCCGAGCACACCGCGCCCCGCGTTGTTGACCAGGACGTCGATCCCGCCGAAGGCGTCCACGGCCGCGTCGACCGCCGCACGGGCCCGCGCCTGGTCGGTGACGTCCAGCGCGACGGCGAGCACCCGGTCGCCGTACCCGGCGAGCGCCTTCTCCACGCCACGGGGATCGCGTGCCGTCGCCACGACGCGGTCACCGCGTTCCAGCGCCTGGCGCGCGATCTCCAGACCGAATCCGCGGGCCGTTCCCGTGATGAACCATGTGATCATGACAGCCTCACTCCCGGGAGTCAGTGCGCGATGAGGTTCTGGCCGCCGTCGATGTCGTATGTCGCGCCGGTGAGCGCGTCGTTGACCATGATGTGGGTGGCGAGCGCGGCGACGTCGGCGGGGCCGACGAGCCGCCGGACGGGCAGGGCGGCGCGCAGCTCCTCGCGCCGGGCTTCGATCCGGTCGCCCAGGAGCGACGCCGACAGCGGGGTGTCGACGAAGCCGGCGGCGATGAGGTTGACGCGGATCGGAGCCAGCTCCAGGGCCAGGTTCGCGGTGAGCGCGGGAAGTGCGGCGGTGAGGGCGGACGCCACGGCCATGCCGATGCCGGGGCGCCGGCCGCCCGTGCCGCCGAGGAACAGCACCGTGCCGCCGGGGCGGACCCTGCCGGCACTGTGGAGCGCCACCCCCAGGGTCATGGCCAGGCGTTCGCCGAAGTGACGGCGGGCAGCCGCGAGGTCCATCCCGTCCAGCGGCATGTAGAAGGGGCTGCCGGCGGTGAGGAGCACATGGTCGACCGTGCCGGGCAGGCCCTCGAAGAACGCGCCGAGACGGTCGGTGTCCGTCGCGTCGAACGCCGCCGTGATCGATGGCCGCAGCTCGGCAGCCGCCTGCCGCAGCCGCTCGGGGTCGCGGCCGGCCAGCACGACCTCGCCACCGGCGGCCCGTACGCGGCGCGCTGTCTCGAATCCGATGCCCGCGCTGCCGCCGATCACCACGACGGTCTGGCCGCCGAGGTCATGGAGGTCAGGAGCGCCCTGCGCGTCGCCGCCCGTCATGGAATCTCCCGTCCCGGTCCGCCGCGGCGAGTCAGACCAACGCCTCACCGCCGTGCAACTGCGGGTACAGCGTTTCCAGATCACCGGACAGGGCACCGCGGACCTGCCGGGTGACGTCGTCGGCGAGCACCTCGTGGGCTCCGGCCGCCACCGCGTCGAGCGTGGCGCGCGCCACGGTGGCGGGATCCGACTTCGGGCCGGTCACGGCCGCGGCCATCTCCGTGGCGAGGTAGCTGACGTGCAGCGCCGTGACCTGCGTCCCCTGCTCGGCGAGGGCCACCCGCAGGGCATTGGTGATCGACCACTCGGCGGACTTCGCGGCGGCGTACCCGGCGCTGCGCGGAATGGCCAGCCAGGACAGCACGGAGAGCACATTGACGATCGCGCCGCCCCCGTTGCTCCCAAGGACGGGGGCGAAGGCCCTGCTCATGGCGAGGGTGCCGAGCACATGGGTCTCGAACTCCGTGCGGAACGCGTCCAGTTCGGCTGTCAGGATGTTCGCCCGGGTGGTGGAACCCGCGTTGTTGACGAGGAGGTTCACGTCCCCGGCCTGCTCGGCCGCGGCGAGGACCGACGCGTGGTCGGTGATGTCCACCGGGATCGGGACGGCATCGGGGACGGAGACCTTCGCGGGGTCGCGGGCTCCGGCGTAGACCTTGGCGGCCCCGGCGTCGAAGAGCGCCCGCACGAACTGCTCGCCGAGCCCGCGGTTGGCTCCGGTGACGAGGGCAACGGCCCCTTGGACCTTCATGGAGGCACCCTTCCGGCTGCGGTGTCGGGCCCCGGCACGCGCATCCGTCGCGGCGCCGCCGCAGGCCCGTCGTCGTCCTCCCTTCCCCGAACGTATATCGGCGGTGTGGCCGCCACCACCCGAGCCGACCCAGGGCCGACCCCTCCCCGCCGCTCAGCGGGGAGGGTGCCGTGTGCCGGGGGACCGGAAGGGGCCGGGCGGGTGGCGGGGCACTCATTCGGCGGCGCTCACGATGCCGCGGCCGCCGCGCCGCGGAGACTGGTCATCGGCAACGGAATGTCGTCGAGGAGGTCGGCGTGACGGGCGAGTCTCCCGGCGGGGCGGATCGGCAGGAGTCGACGGGGGCGACGCCCGAGTCGAACGAGGCGGACGGCGCGGGGGAGCCCGTAGCCCTCGCCGGGGGTCGCCGGACGCTGCTGGACGAGCTGACGAATCCTCCTCCGCCCCCGCCACCCCCGCCGCCCGCGGAGACGGCCGAGCGCACCCCCGGCATCCCGGTGTGGAGCTGGTTCCCGGTGCTCGTCCTGCTGCTGCTCGCCTTCTGCGGGGTCCAGGCTGTGCGCCCGCTGCCGGCGCCCACGCTGCGGCTGACGGCGGCGTCCTCCCACACCTTCGCCGGCGAGTGGCCGTCACTGCCGTGGCCCACCGAGGGCCAGGCGGTGCTGGAGGCCGAGGGCCTCGGCCGGATCGGGGCGTCCGGCGCGCAGCGGCCGGTGCCGATCGCGAGCGTCGCGAAGGTGATGACGGCGTACGTCATCCTGCGCGACCATCCGATCGAGGAGGGCGGCACGGGCGAGACGGTGGAGGTCGACCGCAAGGCCGAGGAGCAGTACGGCAGCGGACTCGCCGCGGGGGAGTCGGTCGTCAAGGTGACCGCGGGGCAGGAACTCAGCGAGTACGAGGCGCTGGCGGCCGTCATGCTGCCCTCGGCCAACAACGTCGCCCGCCTGCTGGCGCGCTGGGACGCGGGTTCCGAGGCCGCGTTCGTGGAGAAGATGAACGCCGCCGCCCGCGAACTCGGGATGGACGACACGACGTACACCGACCCGAGCGGTCTGGAGGCGACCACCGTCAGCACCGCGAGCGACCAGGTCAGGCTGGGGCACGCGGCGATGAGGATCCCGGTCTTCGCCGAACTCGCGGCCAAGACCCGCTACACGGATGTCAACGGCGACGTCCAGCGCAACGTCAACGGGCTGCTCGGCTCCGGCGAGGTCGTCGGCATCAAGACCGGCAGCAGCACCAAGGCGGGCGGCAACCTCCTGTTCGCGGCGGTCCGCGAGGTCGGCGGCACGGAGCAGCTCGTCGTCGGCGCGGTGCTCGGACAGCACAAGGCGCCCATCCTCGACACGGTGCTGAACCGCAGCGGCATCCTGCTCGAGTCCGGTCTCGGGGCGCTCCTCTCCCAGCCCGTCGTCAGGAAGGGCGAGGCCGTCGGCTATGTCGACGACGGTCTCGGCGGCCACACCGAGGTCGTGGCGACGCAGGACGTCCGGGCGATCGGCTGGAGCGGGCTGAAGGTCAGCGTCTCCTTGGACGCCCCCCGAGGCGGCCTCCCGCACGCGGCGCCGGCCGGCTCACCGGTCGGTGTCCTCACCGTCGGCGGCGACGGCAGCGCCGTCAGGGTCCCCGTCGCCCTGGGCGGCCACCTGTCGTCGCCGTCGTTCGGCGCGAAGCTGACGCGCCTGGGATGACGTTCCGCGTGGGCCGGTTTGCTCCTCTTCGCGGTGTCGACGCTCAGGGCCCCTGTGCGCTTGTCGCGCACAGGGGCCCCGGTTCATGGTGCGGCGCGGCGCCTACGTGAGGCCGAACGCCCTGACCAGCGTCTGGCTCACGCTGTTGCCCTTGGCGTCCCGCACAGTGGTGCGCAGGCTCACGTAGCGGGCCTTGGACGGCGCCCCGAGCTTCGCACTCCAGGCGCTGCCCTTGTGGCTGAGCGGCGTGCGGTGCCAGGTGGCACCGTCGTCGTAGGAGACGTCGACGGTGGTCGTGCGGATCGCCCCGGCGCCTGTGGCGCTGGGAAGATGTGAGGGAGTGACGGTGAGAGTCGCCTGCCGCGGTGCCTTGCCGGACAGGTCGGTGGGCACCGAGTAGCCGACCTGGATGAGCGGCAGGGTGGCGTAGTCGTCGTTCTCGTAGCCGGAGCGGAAACCCCACTCGGTACGGGTGCGGGTGGAGTAGGCCAGTTGCGGCATGTCCTGACGGCCTTCCACCACGAGCCGGTAAGGCGTCGGCTCCGGCGACACGTCCGGGACGTTGATGATGTGCTCGTTGTCCACTTCGTCCAGGAGCTGGTCACCCTGGTACAGCGAGGTCTTCGACGTACCACCGTCGCTGAAGAGCAGGCCGGCGTGGCCGCCGGCGTCCCCCCAGGGCGTGAGGATGGACGAGCTGAGGATGTTGCCGCTCCGGTAGGGCGCGGGGATTCCGCCGGTGTGGTCCAGCAGCCGCGGGTGGAGGACGGGCGAGAACCAGGTCTCCTTGAAGACGCTGCCCGGCTTGTAGGAGCGCGCGTCACCCCACAGGGCGAGTGAACCGGGATTGCCGAGTTGATTCGTGCTCGCGTTGTTGGTCCATTCGACGTTCGGACCTGCCGTGACCCACGAGGTCAGGGTGCCCTGGGCACGCACCCTGCTGTCGGCGCCGGTCAGAGTCCTGTGATCGAGGGACATGTCCTGCCGCATCTCCAGGGCCTGGACCTGCTGGGTGTGGCGGAACGATTCGTCGATGCGCGCGAGGGCGTTCGCACGCGGGTGGTAGGAGGGGTCCTGGGCGACGGCACCCTTGTGGTACCGGATCAGGTCGTACAGATACCGCGCATACGGGTGCGACACGAACTTGAGCGGTGCCTCGTGGAGGCGGATGCGGCTGAGCAGCCGCACGCTGTCGTCGGTGCCGAGCGACGCGACCGGCAGCGGCGGGGCGTCGCCCCGCTCGGCCCAGGCGTCCAGGGGCCCATAGCCGTCGTTGAGGATGAGCAGCGTACTGGCGCCGGCCTTCTTGGCGGCGGCGGCCTGGTCGGGCGCGGGCACCGAATCGCTGCGGCGGACCACTGCCGCCTTGCCGCGGAGCCGCTGCTTGCCGAAGTCCGCGGCCGAGCCGTCACCGGCGTAGACAGCCGGGTAGGTGAGCGTGCCCTCGGGCAGTATCGGCGACTGGCTCTGGATGACGAGACTGTCGTAGGACTGCGAACCGGACGACAGCGTCAGCGGAGGCTGGACCTGGCGCCAGCGGGTGGCAGCGGTGTAATGGCCCAGTGTCACCTTCGGGGTGGGTGCCAGCCAGAGGCTGTCGTAGAGCCACCACACGGGCTGGTAGGAGTCGGCATACGGCGCCAGGTCACCGTAGGAGCGGTACTGGTCCACGCGCAGGAAGCTGTTGGCGGTCCGCTGGGGGGTGGTGGCCTCCGCCTTGCGCAGGGTGGCGGCGTCGAAGACCACCGTGCGGTCGCGGTCGACGGTGATCTGGGGCGCGCTGAACACGGCCATGCCCCGGCTGTGGGTGCCGTCGACACCGGGCACATCGGCGTAGAGCCACGCCGCGTAGGTGCCGGGCAGAACGCCGTCGCTGACGCCGGCGGCCCCGTCGAGCGTGTGGATCCTGGGCACGACGTTCCGCGTGATGTCCTGGAGGATGAGGGTGCCCGACAGCGGCTTGCCTCGCCGGTCCTTGGCGCTGAAGGACAGCGTGTGCCGCGGGCCTTCCTTGTTCAGGCCGATCGGCGTGTGCGTGTACGCGGTGCCGTCCTGGCCCGTCGCGGTGAGCAGGGAGCTGTAGCCCGTCTCGTTCTCGGCCTTGTCGAGGTGACTGATCACCCCGACGGTGGCGGTGCCGTGCGCCGGGACGGTCAGCCGGGATGCCGTCAGCGTGAACAGGTCCTCCGGGAGCTGCTGGCCTTCCGACGAGGTTCCGCCGGTGATGGTCAGGTCCACGGTCACGGGAGCCGCGCCGGTGTTGGTGTAGGTGACGTCCTTGCGGACCGTCTGGCCCGCCGTGTACGGGTAGCGGGCATCGGCGAACACCGACGCGGGGGTGATGAGGGTGGCCTTCGCGGTGGCGGCGATGTCGAGCCGGCCGCTGCCCGCCTCATACGGGCTGTATCTCGAGGCCCCCTTGGCGGTGCTCACCAGCGCGTCCTTGAGCTGTTGCCCCGTCCAGTCCGGATGCTCGGCCGCGAGCAGAGCGGCGGCGCCCGCGACGTGCGGGGTGGCCATCGACGTACCGCTCATGGAGAGGTACGGGCCCTCGCCGCCTGCCATGTACTGCGAACGGGCGGCGAGCACGGCCACGCCGGGGGCGGACAGATCGGGCTTGAGGCCGTGGTCGCCCTGGCGCGGACCACGGCTGGAGAAGCCGGCCAGTTGGTCGGCCTGCTTGCCGGAACTCGCGACCGCCGCGACCGTCAGCGCCGCGTCCGCCACGCCCGGAGAGCCGAGGGTGTAGGCATCGGGGCCGGAGTTGCCCGCCGCGACGACGAAGAGCGCTCCGGTCTCCGCGCTCAGCCTGTTCACGGCCTGGCTCAGCGGGTCGGTGCCGTCACCGCCGTTGTCCACACCAAGGCTCATGTTGATGATCCTGGCGTGCTGGTCGCGGGCGGCCCACTCCATACCGGCCAGGATCCAGGAGTCCTGCCCCTTGCCGTCATTGCCCAGGACCTTGCCGATGTGCAGCGACGCCCCCGAGGCCACGCCCTTCTCGGTGCCGCCTGACGCGGCGCCGGTACCGGCGATGGTCGAGGCGACGTGGGTCCCGTGCCCGGCATGATCGGAAGTGTCCTCGCCGGGCACGAAGCTCTGCGTCACCGCGATCCGGTCCGCGAAGTCCGGGTGCGCGGCGTCGATTCCGGTGTCGAGTACGGCGACGTCCACGCCGCGCCCGGTGTTGCCGTTCCCCCAGACTTCGGGGGCGCCGATGTACGAGGTGGTGTCGGACAGGGAGACCTCGGCCTTGCCGTCCAGCCACACCTTGGCGATGCCGCCCGCCAGTGCCCCGTCGCGGCCGTCGGCCTGCGTCGACCTCCGGGCTCCCGGCGAGGTGCCGGTGAGGGAGGACCAGAAGCCGGCGGCGTCCGCGTGCCCCGCGGAGATCGCCGCTCCCTGGATGCTGTCGAGCGTCAGGGTCTTCCTCGCGCCGTCCGGGACCGTGGCGGTCCGGAAGCGGGCGGCGTCGTTGTACGTGACGAGCAGCGGAAGGCGGTCGCTGTGCGCGGCGTCGTAGCCGTCCTCGACCAGCTCGGTGACGTTGAACAGCTGCTCGTCCAGCGCCCCGGACGAGATGTAGGGCAACGCCTGGTCGGGGTACACATAGGTGTCGTCGCCGACCGACATGACGTGCACGCCACTGGCCCGGCCCTGCGGATCGACCACTGCCGTCGCCGTGCGGCCGTCCTCGGCCACCGTCACTTTGTCGCCCGTGATCAGCGTGACGGTACGTGAGGCGGCGGAGCGTCCGGAGGCGGACGCAGTGGAAGAGATCGTGGTGCCGGGCGACGAGGCAGGAGCGACGTCCGCCGCCGCCGGGCCGACGGCCGTCATCACCACCACGGCGGCCAGAGCGGCTGTCAGCCCGCGTCCGCGGGGCAAAGGCAACGACAAGGGAATCCTCCGGGTTCGGGGCGCTGAATAGTCGCCAAATTCAGGCACACCCGTGAATGGATGGCAACGAAGTTGCCGTAAAGTTACCGATCTTGGAGATTCCCAGAAAATGCGGGATGTCGTTTCACACAAATACCGGGCTTTTGGTCTTGACTTCGCCGGACGCGACCAGGACTGACGGGCCGTGAGGTCAGCCGCGTGCAGCGGGGCTACTTCCGCTGGGCGACTTCAGCGGTGACGAGGGCTGTGCTGTGCCGCGGCCGCCTCCCGCCCGCCGCTCGAGAACCCGGTGTACGGGAGTCACGTGCCCGCAGCCGAAGCGCGGAGCGCGACGAGGGGATACCTGCGGGTATCGTGCGCCGGCGAACCGCGCAGACTCGGACGTCCACTCCGGCGACGTGAATTGGAGGCGCGTTCGTGGCTGTTGGCGGCAGCGAGCGACCGGGCGGGCCGCACGCCATCTGTCGCCGTCGGCGCGGGAGTCTGCGACAGCGGGCACCGGACGCGGTGCGCGGGGCCGTCAGGCGGATTCCTTGCCGATGCCGCCGCATGCCGTGCCCAGGAGCAGAGCGGCCCCGTCGGCGAGTTCGCGGACCACGTCCAGGGCCGATTCGATCCGGGAGACCGCCCCGACGGCCTCGCCCGCGTACAGGGCCATCGCGTCCAGGTGCCCGGTCGTCGCCCGCAGCGGGCAGACCGGGCTGGATGCCGGAACGGGCACGGGCACGCCGCCCAGCACCGTCTCGCCCGCGACGCCGGTCGCCAGGGCGCGGGCACGCTCCACGCAGGACGACAGGACGCGATGCGGGGCGTCCGGCCATCCGGCCGAGAACTGCGTCGTCAGTTCCGTGTCGCCGGCGCCCGCCCTGACCAGGGCCTGCTTGTACTGCGGGTGTGCGTCGGACTCGTACGTGGCGACGAAGCGCGTGCCGACGCGGGCCGCGTGCGCCCCGGCTGCCAGCACCGCTGCCAGGGACCTCGCGGTGCCGATGCCGCCCGCCGCCACGACGGGCACGTCGACCGCGTCGAGCACGTCGCCGAGGAGGGGGAGCAGCGGCCGCACCCCGCGTACGTGACCGCCCGCCTCCCTTCCCTGGACGACGACGAAGTCGCACCCCGCGTCGGCGGCGGCCCGGGCCTCGTCGTCCGAGCCCACCTGCCACGCCGCCAGTGCCCCACCGCGTCGGGCACGCGCGACCAGGCGGGGGACCGGAGCGGCGTAGGAGAACTCGACGACCGGCATCCGCTCCGCGGCGACGTCGACGCATGCCTCGTCCTCGAGCAGCGGGAGGACGAAGTTGACCCCCACCGGGCGGGAGGTGCGCCGTCGGACGGCGTCGAGCAGACCGGCGAGCACGGGCGGGGAAGCCGTCGGGTAGCCGACCATCCCGAGCGCCCCCGCGGCGGACACCGCGTCGGCGAGGTCGAGCCCGCTGACCCAGCCCATGCCGGCCAGCTGGATCGGGACGTCGCAGCCGACGAGATCGGTGAACCGGGTGCGCAGGGGGATGGGTACGGTTGCCATGGGCTGATGCAAGCGCCCCCCTCGCGGTGCCGCCACCGCGACGCGTCGAGGTGGCGGAGCGTCACCCGGGCGGCCTCATGCGAGCCGTCACGCGGGCCGGTCAGTGGACGTGCGGTCCCTCGCGGTGGACGGGGCCGTGGGCGTCACCGCAGTGCCCCGTCATGCGGCTGCCCCGGCCGTCGCCCACGCTGAGGAGTTCGGCGGGCGCGTGGTCCACCTGCAAGGTGGTGTGCGTCAGGCCGTAGCCGGTGTCGAGGAGTCTTTCCAGGTCGAGGCGGACGGCGTGGCAGTCCCCGCCCTGCCGGACCAGGATGTGCGCGGACAGCGCGGGTTGTCCGGAGGTGATGGTCCAGATGTGCAGGTCGTGGACCTCGGTGACGGCTTCGTGCGCGGCGAGCCGGTCGCCGACCTCGTCCGGGTCGAGGCCGGCGGGCGCGGCCTCCAGGAAGATGCGGCCCGATTCCCGGACGAGTCCGTAGCCCGCCCTGACCATGAGGCCGACCACGACGAGCGTCGCGATGGCGTCGATGCGCGCGAAGCCGGTGAGCAGCACCACCAGGCCGGCGACGGCGGTGCCGATGAAGGCGTACAGGTCGTTCAGGACGTGCTGGAAGGCCCCTTCGACGTTGAGGGACGTGCGGTTGGCCCGTGAAAGGCACCAGGCCGCGGCCACATTGACGACGATTCCGGCCAGGGCGGTGACCAGGACCAGGCCGCCCTCGACGGCCGGGGGCGAGATGAGCCGCCGTACGGCCTCGTAGGCCAGCCACCCGCCCAGCAGCAGGAGGGTGATGCCGTTCGCCTGGGCGGAGAGGATCTCGGCGCGCTTGAGGCCGTAGGTGAAGCCGCCCCGCGCCGGGCGGGCGGCCAGGCGCATGGCGACGAGGGCCAGCACGATGGACGCGGCGTCGGTGAGCATGTGAGCGGCGTCGGAGAGCAGCGCCAGCGACCGGGCGATCACGCCGACGACGACCTCGATGGTCATGAACCCGGCTATCAGGCCCAGCGCGATGCCGAGCCAACGGCGGTCGGCGTCCTCGGACACACCGTGCTCGTGGCCGTCGGCACCGTGCTGATGAGTGTGGTCGTGGCCGTGGGCGCGCATGTGAAATTCCTCCACTTTCGCGGGTGCCGGAACGGAAGGAAAACACATCGGTGCGTTGCTCCGCAAAGGCTGTACCGGTGACCGTTGTCAACACCGATAACGCGCCGGTGAGCTGCGGAAACGCCATCGGCCGCAGTGAAGGGCGGAGCTCGCGGCGCCCGGGGGGCCGTGCCGCGCGGCAGGCATGCGGCTCAAGGCGCCGCACCGAGGGGCAGGGCTCGCCGCGGCCCATCGGGGAGCTGACGAGGCGGGCCCGCGCCACGGAGCGGGCCGTACGAGGCACCCGCGGTGTGCGCCGCGGAGCACACCCTCCAGCCGCTTCGTCCGCCGCGGGCCTCCGTTCGAGTGGCCGCCCGGCCGGCCGCCGACGCGGCACGCGCATCCGTGCCCGGATCCGGGCTTCACTCGAAGGTGCCGAAGCACGTATGTCCATGACCGAAACGGTGTGCCCGTGAGGATGACCGGTATCAGCGCAGGCCGCAGCGGGGCCGCGGCCCCGCTGGAGGGCAGGGTGGCCGTCGTCACCGGCGCGGCCCGCGGAGTGGGCGAGGCACTGGCCCGGCGCCTGTCGGTCCTCGGTATGCGAGTCGCCCTGCTGGGCCGGGAGGAGGCGACCCTGCGGAAGGCGGCGTCCTCGCTGCCCCGCCGGAACATCTGCGTCGAGGCGGACGTCACCGACCGCTCCGCGCTCGATGCCGCCGCCCGCCGGGTGGAGGCCGAACTCGGACCCGCCAGCGTGGTGGTGGCCAACGCGGGCATCGCCGCCGGCGGGCCCTTCGCCCGGACCGACGCCGAGCTGTGGCAACGGGTCGTCGATGTCAACCTGGTGGGAGCCGCGAACACGGCCCGGGCCTTTCTCCCCCAACTGACGTACACGCGAGGTTACTTCCTGCAGATCGCCTCGACCGCCGCCTTCTCCTCCGCTCCGCTGATGAGCGCCTACTGCGCCTCGAAGGCCGGCGCCGAGTCCTTCGCCCAGGCACTGCGCGGCGAGGTCGAGCCCGACGGCGTCACCGTCGGCATCGCCTACCTCCACTGGACCGGCACCGACATGATCAGCGGGCTCGACGACCACCCCGTCCTGCACGCCCTGCGGCGCAACCAGCCGTCGTTCGCCCGCCGTGTCCACCCGCCCGCCCAGGTCGCCGACCGGCTCGCCACCGGCATCGTCCGCCGCGCCCACCACGTCTACGCACCGTCCTGGCTGCGCTGGTGCCAGCCCCTGCGACCGCTGTTCCCCCCGGTGGTCTCCTGGATGGCGCGGCGCGAGCTGCGCGCCCGCTCCGCCGCCGAACTCGGCTCGCACACCGGCGTCATGGGGGCCGGAGGCCGCGCCGATTGGGACGCCTTCACATCCGCCGCCGGACCGGAGCGGCCGGACCGCCCCCCGCCCGGCGACGCCGGCTGATCCGGGGGCGGCTCGACGGCCTCCCTCCAGCCGCTTCCCCGACCTGGCGTCACCGACGGGCAGGAGGAGGGGCGGCAGCGTGGGCCGCGCGGCGTGCGGCCGGCAGCCGCGAGGTCGGGGGTGGGGCGGTGGCGGATGCGCGGCTGGGTACGCGGTGTCGCCCGGCCGCGGCGGCATCGTTCCGGCCCGTCAGCGGGGAGGACGTCGCCCGGTGAGCGCCTGCCACCGGTCGCGGGCGGCTTCGAGGCCCGAGAGCGCCGTGGCGCGTGCCGGGTCGCGGCGCTGCCGGGCCGTCACCGAGTCGAGGTGTTCGCGGGCGTCCCGGGCGGGACCCGTGTCGGCGAGGGCCGCCATCAGGTCGTCCTCCGCCTCCTTGACCGACGTGGCGAGCCGCGTGCGGAACGTCCGCTCCTTGGCCACCGCGTTCTCGACGCGGACGCTGAAGCGGCGCACGCCGTCCTCGCCGGGCCCACCGGGCGGGTAGGTCACCAGGTGCACCCCGTCCGGTCGCCTGAGGTAGAGGTGGTTGCCGGCCGGGCTGTGCTCGAACCGCACCTCCAAGTCGCCCAGCGGCAGCACTGTCGTCTCCGGCCCGGATATGACCAACACGTGCGTGTACAGGCTGACTCTGCCGAGCCTCGCGACGAACGCGCCCCTGCCCGGTCGGCGCAGCCTCGCCAGGTGCCGCTCGGCGTCGCCGACGCGGCGCCGGTGGCGGCGGTCCGCACCGGCCACCCGTGCCCGGGCCGCGGCCAGTTCGCGCCGAGCCCTGCGGCGGTGCGCGCGGACGGCCCGCCGGGCGCGTGCCAGAGCGTGCCGCTCGGGTTCATGACGGACGGAGAGCGCGAATGTCCAGCCGCCGGGGTATCGGTGGAGCCGCCTCCCCACTCCAGCGAGCGCGAGGATCACGACGGTCAGGGTCATCCCCACTATGCCCACGTGCCCACCTCACCCGGAGACAGCCGCCGAGGTGCTGGTCGTGCGCTCGGGGCGGAGGAACCAGTCGAAGGTGTCGAATCTTGTGCATATCGGAAGATATGCCCAGTCAAGTCCCCGTACACGCACGCTCACCGGCAGTGATTCCGGGCCGCCCGTCAGGCTCGATACCGGCTGACGCGCTGTCGGCGGCGGGGGAGTCGCTGTGCGGGCTCAGGCGGCCTGGTGGTGGGCCAGTTCGGCGTGCGGGTCGGCCATGCCCGGGGGTGGCGTGGGGTCGGCGTGCACCAGGGCGGCGGTCAGCCGGGGAACGGCGTGCAGCAGCGCGTGCTCGGCCGCGACGGCGACGTGGTGTGCCTGACGCACGGTGAGGTCACCGTCGACGACCACGGCGACCTCGGCGCGCAGCCGGTGCCCGATCCAGCGCAGGCGCAGTTCGGGCACCGTCCGGACCCCCGGCACCTGGCGCAGGGCGTGCTCCGCCGCGTCGACCAGCGCCGGGTCGACGGCATCCATGACGCGTCGGAAGACCTCCCGCGCGGCGTCCCGGAGCACCAGCAGGATCGCCGCGGTGATGGCGAGGCCGACGATCGGGTCCGCCAGGCGCCATCCCACCGCGGCGCCCCCGGCGCCGAGCAGCACGGCCAGCGAGGTGAAGCCGTCGGTGCGGGCGTGGAGGCCGTCGGCGACGAGCGCCGCCGAGCCGATCCTCCGCCCGACGCGGACGCGGTAGCGGGCCACCCATTCGTTGCCGAGGAAGCCGATCACGGCCGCGGCGGCCACGGCGGGCAGGTAGGCGACGTCCCTGGGGTGCAGAAGCCGGTCCAGGGCGGTCCAGGCGGCGAAGCCTGCCGACGCGGTGATGGTCAGGACGATGGCGAGCCCGGCGAGGTCCTCGGCCCGGCCGTAGCCGTAGGTGAAGCGCCGCGTGGCGGCGCGCCGCCCGATGACGAAGGCGACGCCGAGGGGCAGCGCGGTGAGGGCGTCGGCGGCGTTGTGCGCGGTGTCGCCGAGGAGGGCGACCGAGCCGGACAGGACGACGACCACCGCCTGGGCCACGGCGGTGGCGCCGAGGACGGCGAGCGAGATCCACAGGGCCCGCATGCCCTCGGCGGAGGACTCCAGGGCCCGGTCCACCTTGTCGGCGGAGTCGTGTGAGTGGGGGTGCGGCAGGTGCGCCGGCCGGCGGCGCAGGCTGGGCCGGCCCCGTCGGCCGCCGTGGCCGTGGGCGTGGCCGAGGTTCCGCGCGTGCGCGTGGTCCCGGACGGGTTCGTGGTCGTGTGAGTGCCGGCCGTTCATGGGGAGCCGCCTTCCGGGGGCCGGGGTGGACATGGTTCGAGCCTTCCCCGATTATGTGCGTATGAACGCACGCATGCACCTATCACCTGCGCATGGTGCGCATCCGCGAGAGACGGGCGTCGACCACTACGCCCGCGGTGCGGAGATCCTCGGTCTGCTCGCGGACCGCACCCGCCTCGCCGTGCTGCACACGCTGACCGAGGGGGAGGCCGACGTCTCCTCGCTGACCGCGCGGGTGGGCGCGGCGCGTCCCGCCGTCAGCCAGCACCTGGCCAAGCTCCGGATCGCGGGCCTGGTCTCCGCCCGTAAGGAGGGCCGCCGGGTCGTGTACACACTCTCCGACGGCCATCTGCGTCGGCTCATCGACGAAGTGCTCAACCTGGCGGACCACCGTCTGAGCGGCACACCGCAGCACGCCTGAGACCGGTCCTCGGCACTTGATGGCGTAAGGTGCGCCCTGTGCGAGGCCGCCACCGCGGAACATGTCCACCGTTCCTCGTCGCGCTACTGGCCGCATTCTGCTTCGCCGTGGCCGGCTGGCCCGCGCACGTCCACCACGGGCCCCGCGCACACGTCCATCTGACGGACGTGAAGGAGAAACCCCACCCCGCCGCTCCCCACCACCCCGGCGAGGACTGCACCCCGGGCTCCTTCGAGCTGCCGGGGTCGCGCACCGGGCCACGCGAGAACGGAACGGGGCCCACGCAGATCGGAGCCTGCGCAGCGACGCCCGGGCGGCTGCCCGCCGCGCACAACACGCCGGGGAGCGGCCCGGCCCCCGGCGCCCGCATAGCGACCGCGGCGCCGTCCGTCCTCAGCGTCTGGCGTATCTAGAGCGTGTCCGCCCGGACCGGCTGACGGTCCCTCACCCCGCCCGTCCCGTCGGACGGCGGGTGAGCCGCGCACGGCATCCCTCATGACACCAGAAGGCGGACATTATGTACGAGCCCACCACCGGCCGCGACCTCGCCTCCGCGGTCGGCGACACCCCCCTGCTGTGGATCTCCGACCCCCTGACCCCGCCCGGCCGCGGCTTCTGGGCGAAACTCGAGGGCGCCAACCCCGGCGGCCTCGAGGACCGCGCCGCCGTCCACATGGTCGGCCGCGCGCGCGACCGCGGCGACCTCCTCCCCGGCGCCACCATCGTGGCGTCCACCAGCGGCGCCTTCGGCCTGGGACTCGTACTCGCCGGACGGGTTCACGGCCACCCCGTGACGCTTGTGACCGACCCGGACCTGGAGCCGGACATGAAGCGCCTGCTGCGCTCCCGGGGCGCCCGTCTCCACATCGTCCGCGACGACCACCCCTACGAGGGCTGGCAGGAGGCCTGCCGCCGGCGCGTGAGGGAACTCCTCGAGCAGGATCCGGACGCGTGGTGCCCCGACCCGTACGACAACCCCGACAACGCGGACGCCTACGCACCCCTGGCCGCGGAGCTGAGCGAGCGGCTGGGCCGGGTGGACGTCCTGGTCGCCGCCGTCGGCACGGGCGGGCACTCGGCGGGCGTCAGCCGGGCACTGCGCGCCGCCAACCCCGCTCTGCACGTCATCGGTGTGGACTCCGTCGGCTCGGTCACCTTCGGCCAGCCCGTCAGGCCCCGCCTCGCACGGGGCATCGGCAGCAGCATCCACTCCCGCAACGTGGCGTACGAGGAGTTCGCCGAGGTGCACTGGGTCGCCCCGGCCGAAGCCGTCCACACCTGCCGCGCCCTGGCGCGCTCCCACTACGCGTCGGGCGGCTGGAGCGTCGGCGCCGTCGCCCTCGTCGCCGGCTGGGCCGCCCGCACCCACCCCTCCGGGGCGCGCATCGTGGCCGTCTTCCCCGAGGGCCCGCACCGCTATCTCTCCACGATCTACGACGACGACTACTGCCGGGACCGCGGGCTGCTCGGCGCCGCCCCCGCCACGCATCCCACGGAGATCGCCTCGCCCACCGACGCCGAGGCCACCTCCTGGAGCCGCTGCCGCACCGTGATCAACCCCGTGGCGTCCCTCGTCGCCCCGCCGGCGTACTCCGCGCAGGCGCCCGAGGCCGTGTGACCGGAGAGCTGCCGCGGACGCGGCCGGGTCCGCCGTACCGCCGGCACGGCGGACCCGGCCGTCCACGAGGGCGTGGACCGGGGCGGCCACACGTCCGCCGGGAGTGACCGTCAGGTGAGCCGAGCCCGTATCGCGCGGCGGCGTCGCCGGCATTCCGGTACCCGCGGATTCCGTTCGGCGGCTCGGTGCCGGCGGTCGTCCTGGAAGGCACGACGGGCACGGCGGCGCACGGCCTTTTCCCCTGTGACCGCAATTCCACGGCGGCACCATCGCGACGGACCGCCCCGGCAGGCCGGCGGCGACGGAACGCACGTCAGTGCCTCGGTCCCGGCGGCCGAGGCGCTGCGCCGCGCCGTACCGGGGTGAACACAGCGGACGGGCGCTTGAACGCCAGGAATACGGAAGGTGAATTTCCCCGCGTTTGTGAGGCATAAGTCACCATTGCCCGCCTGAGCGTGCCCTCAGGGCCGTGTGAGAATGCTTGCGTACACGCCCTGAACCAGAGAGCAAGATACTTCTGATGCAACCCTCGGTGTACATGGCCGACGTCGACAGCGACACGCCCCAAGTGGTGGGGCGCGCGGGGGACGTGGAGCGGATCGAGGGACTGCTCGGCTCGGTCGAGTCCGGCGGTGCGGTGCTGCTGTACGGCGATCCCGGTGTGGGCAAGACGGCGCTGCTGGGCCACCTCGCCCACAGGGCGCTGGCGGCCGGCGCCAGGGTGCTGCGGGCGGCGGGCACGGAGTCCGAGAAGGACGTCGAGTACGCGGCGCTCAACCAGCTTCTCTTCCCCCTGTGGGAGGAGACGGACCCGCAGGAGCTGGACGGGGCGCACCGCGAGGCCCTCCGTGTGGCCCTCGGCTTCGGCGAGGGGGCCCCGGCCGAGCGGTACCTCGTCTCCAACGCGGCCCTGGTGCTGCTGCGCCGGGCGGCAGCCGCGGCGCCGGTCCTGCTCGTCGTCGACGACATCCAGGTGGTGGACCGCGCCAGCGCCGCGGTGCTGAAATTCGTCGCCCGCCGGCTCGCGGGCAGCAGCGTCACGTTCCTGGCCGCCTCGCGCAAGGGACGCGGCGGGTGCGTCGGATCCGGTGTGGGAGCCGAGCACGAGGTCCTGCCGCTGGACGAGGAGGCGGCGCGGCTCCTGGTCGGCGCCGCCCACCCCGACCTCGCCGGCCAGGTCACCGAATGCGTCCTCGCCGTGGCACAGGGCAATCCCCTGGCGCTGGTCGAGCTGCCGGCGGCACTGACCGGTCCGCAGCGCGCGGGGCTGGAGCGCCGCCCGACAGCGCTGCCGCTCACCCGGCGTCTGATCCAGGCCTTCGGCTCGTGCGTGGCGAACCTTCCCGAGAGGACACGGCGGGTGCTGCTGGTGCCCGCGCTGGAGGGGACGGGTGACCTCACCGTCGTCCAGCGCGCGGCGCGGAGGCTCGACGACGGGGCCGACCTGGACGATCTGGAGGCCGCCGAGCGCGACGGCCTCGTACGGATCGAGGAGAACGACCACCGCGTCACCTTCCGGCACCCGCTCTTCCGTGCCGCGGTCATCGACGCGTCCACCTCCGCTGAACGCCGGCGCGTGCACAGCGAGCTCGCCGAGGTACTGCGCGACCGGCCCCATCAGCGGGCGTGGCACCTGGGGGAGGCATGCGTCGAACAGGACGAGGACGTGGCCGCGCTGCTGGAGGACACCGCGCACCGGGTCCTGCGCCGCGGCGACGCCCTGGCCGCGATCCGGGGCCTCACCAAGGCCGCGCACCTGAGCCCCGGCGCTGCCGACCGGGGTCGCCGGCTGGCCGCGGCGGCCTACCTCCGCACGGACGCCTCCGGCGAACTGACCATGGCCTCGCGCATCCTGGACGACGCCCGGCCCCTCGGGTCCGACGACCGCGCGTCCCTCTACTCGACGGCGGTCGCGGTGCACCGGATGCTCGACGGCGATGGCGACATCGATACGGCCCACCGTATGCTCCTCGGCGCGATCGAGAAGGCCGACCTCACTCACGCGACCTGCGACCCGGCCCTGGAGGAGGCCCTCTACCTGCTGCTGATGCTGTGCACCCTGGGCGGCCGGGAGGAGCTGTGGTCGCCCTTCCGCACGATCGTGGACCGGCTCGGGCCGGACGTGCCCTGCCTGCTGGCGGTCAACGTCGCCACCCAGGGCGATCCGGCACGCACGGCGCTGCCGGCCCTGGGCGATCTGGAGAAACTCCTCACGGACCTGCCCCAGGAGACCTCCCCGGCCAGGATCACGCGGATCGGCTCCGCGGGCATCGCCGTCGACCGGGTCACCGGAGTGCGCGACGCCATAGCGCGTGTCCCGTCCCGGGGGCGCCGGCAGATCGTCACCCTGCCGCTTCTGTGCACGGAGGCGTTCCTCGCGGGCCGGTGGGACGAGGCGGCCGAGCTCGCCGACCACGGGGTGCGGCTGTGCAAGGAGCACGCCTTCGAGGCCGTCTCCTGGTACTTCCGGTACTACAAGGCCGCCATCGCGGCGGCGCGCGGCGAAGCCCGCAGCGCTGAGGAGACGGCCGACGCCATGGCCCTGTGGGGCGCGTCCCGCGGCGCCCGGCACCTGGTGACCCTCGCGGAGCACGTCCGGGTGCTCGTCGCCCAGGGGGAGGGCGACTTCGAACGCGCCTACCGGCACGCGGTCGCCATCAGCCCGGCCGGCGAGCTGGCCTCCTACACGCCGGTGGCGCTGCTGGTGATCGGGGACACGGTGGAGGCGGCCGTACGCACCCAGCGTCCCGCCGAGGCCGCCGCCCACGTGGCCGCCGCCCGGCACGCCCGGATCGCCGAGATCTCCTCGCGCAGGGCCATGCTCGTCGACGCGTCCGCGGCGATGGCGGCCGAGGCGGACGAGGAGGCGATCGAGCTGTTCGAGCGGGCGCTGTCGCATCCCGGGATCCAGCAGTGGCCCTTCTGCCTGGCACGGGTGACCCTCGCCTACGGGGAACGGCTGCGCAAGGCGAGGTCGACGACCGACGCGAGGGCGTCGCTGAGCGCGGCGCTGGCGACCTTCGAGCTACTCGGCGCGCGCCCGTGGGTGGAGCGGGCCAGACGCAGCCTGCAGGCGACGGGATGGATGGTCAAGCGCGCCGGGGGCCCGGAGTCGGTCAGCCTCACGCCACAGGAGCTCGAGATCGCCCATCTCGCGGCCTCGGGTCTCACCAACAAGCAGATCGCCGAGCGGCTCTACCTCTCCCCCCGCACCGTGGGCGGCCACCTGGGCCGGGTCTTCCCCAAGCTCGGCATCACCTCCCGGGCGGCGCTTCGCGACGCACTGACGGGCCTGGCGGAGCGCTGACCCGGGAGGTGCGGCCCGCCGGGCGTGCTGTGTGGCCTGCCGCACGGGGTAGGACGGTGCGGCAGGCGCCTGGCGTGGCCGTGCGCTGATGCGGGGGCCGCGCCGAGCGGCGCGCTGACGCTGATCCCGCTGTCGTGGGCCTCACCGGCGGGGAGGTCTCCGAGCAGGTCTGTCCCTGCCCCCGCACCGAGTACCGGCTGGACCTGACCACCGCCCGTACCTCGGACGACTGGCGTCTCGCCACCGGCCCCCGCGCCTCGTGGAGGTTCCGCTCGGGCACGCGGCGCAGCCGGCCGCGCTGCCGCTGCTGCAGGTCGACCACGCCGTGCCGGTCGACACCCGCGACGCGGTGGCCCCCGCCCGCCGCCACGACCTGGTCCCGTCGGCGGCCACGCCTTCGCGGCTTCTGCACGGGCGGGCAAAGGCGCGTGCACGGCGGGGCAAGGCGCCCGGCGTGAGCCCTCCTACGGTCGAGATGTCCCCCACACATGGGGTGCCACGGCACGGGGCCGGGAGCGCTCGTGGGATCCGCCGTTACCGGTCCCGCGCACGGAGTTGAGGAAGTGATGCCTATGCCCGACATCGAACAGTTCGAGGAGGAGCCGGGTGGCGACCGGCCCAGGCGGCCCATGGCGGTCGCAGGGAGTGTGGCGTGGATCCTTGCGTTGATCGCGGTATGCGTGACCCTGCCGTTCTACGAGCACCCGAGTCTCGTGTGCGGGCTGGCACCCCTGGTCACCGCGGGAGTGGTGGCGGTGGTGATGGGGCGCGTGAAGGACCGGTACCGACACGGCGCGGCGCGAGCGCGTGCCGTGTCGGACACGGTGCGGCGGACCCTGCTGCGGCCGCTCCCCGAGCGCATCGGCGCTCTGGAGCTGGCCTCCGTCTACCGGCCCTGCGGGGGGCGGGGACAGGTCGGCGGGGACCTCTACGCCGTTGCGCGGAGAGGCCGGACGACCCGACTGATCATCGGTGACGTGTGCGGCAAGGGACTGCACACCTTCGAGGACGTCGCCGCCGTGCTCGGGGCGTTCCGGGAGTGGGCCCCGCGCGCCGCGACCCTGGGCGAGCTGTCGGCACGCCTGGAGGAGAGCTTCCTGCGGCACCTCGCCGAGACCGACGGCGCTGTCCGCGACACGGACGAGCGCTTCGTGACCGCACTGCTCTTGGAGGTGTGCGAGGGCGAGCAGTGCGCACGGATGATCAACCACGGTCATCCGCCGCCGGTGCGGGCGAGTCGGGGTGACGTCGCCCTGGTGGCGGGCTGTCCCTCGCCCCCCTTGGGACTGCACGCCCTGCGCGGGTGCGGCGCCATCGAGGAGTGCTTCGAACTGGCTCCCGGTGACACGCTGCTGCTCTACACCGACGGGCTCGTCGAGGCGCGCGACGCCGCCGGCGACTGCTACCCGCTGCTGGACCGCGCGACGGCGTGGCGGTGGGTGCGGCAGGACCCCGCGCACCACGAGTGTCCCTGCCTGACGGACGCGTTGGGGGAGATCCTCCGGGACCTCGTCCGACACGCCGGTGCGCTCCCGGAGGACGATCTCGCGATGGTCGCGCTGACCCGGACGAAGGAGCCGGCCGCTGCGCTCTCCGGGACCCCTGGCACGGTCTTCCGTGAGGGAACGGGGCAGCTGCGGCAGGACTGATCAGCTGTCGGATTGCTGATGGAGGAAGCCGGTGGCCTGCAGGGGTGCAGCCTGCAGGCCGCCGGCCTGTCGCCATTCGGCGGGGGAGTGACCGTAGACCGCCCGGAAGCTGCGGCTGAAGTGGGCGTGGCCGGCGAAGCCCCACCGGTGCGCGACGGCCGTCACGGTCTGCTGCTCCGGTTCCGGCCGGACGCTCAGGCGCCGACGCGAGGGGGCCAGGTCGTTCCGTGGACCTGCCGGGCGTAGGAAGCGTACCGGCGGCGGGCCACAACGGGGACGATCATCTGGACCGGCAGCGGGAACGTCGCCAGGACCGACTTGACGACCTCCGGGTCGCCCTCGTACATGGCCATGCCGAAGATGAGCGGCATGTCGTTCCTCGGCGTGTTCCGCATGCCGAGCTGAGACACGAGGCGCCACTCGGCCGCAGTGATGTACTGCGCGGCCAGCGGCAGGACCTCCTTCTCCTTGAGCGTCAGATGCCGGAGGAGCGCGGTCAGAAGCCGCTCGAGCGCATGGGCGAGGTCCTCGCCGCCCTGTCCGGTCGAGCGCCATTGGGCGAGCAGTCCGACCACCTCGGTGTACCTGACGTCGACGGCGTGCTGCTGCTCCATCATCGGCATGATGAACTCCGCGTCGACGCCGGCCCGCTCGACCAGCTTGGGCCAGAGCACCCTGTCCTCGCCCTTGTGATGCGTCCGCAGGATCCGGCACATCAGTTCGGCGTGGGCTCCGACGACCCGCGTGCGCCGGCTGTCGCCCGGAGCGACGGACCGGACGAGGTCGGGAAGCAGTCGGAACTCCCGGCGCAGCGCGCTGTGGGCCATGAGCATGTCGCGCGTGTCGGCCATGGGTTCGTCGACGAGTGGAGCCATTCTCTCTTCCTTGTGCGGCTGCCCGGCATCCGGACGCCGCCTCGGCTGCCTGCGCCGGGCGCGACCTCGCGCGCCCGCCGTGCCGCGGAGTGTGCTGGGTGATCAGGGCAGGGGGAGGCGCGGAAAGGGCGCGCACCAAGGGCCCCGCCCGCAGCCCGGACCACTGTGCCTGCGGCCACCCGGCCTCCGCATGCGTCAAATGTCCCGTCGCTCCCGCGGTCGCACGGGTCGTCTGTCGCGTCCGTCCGCCGCGGGAGCGTCCAGGTCACCGGCAACGTCCCCTGCCGCCGGCCTTGGTGACGGTGCCGGGGCCGTGGGCCGGTCCGGGATACGAACCGTCACCGGTGTCCGAACCGGGCGGCGCCGATCGCCAGCCGGGCTGAACGGGCCTGTCGAAGAAGGAATTTCGAGCCGGGCCACCGGGCCGGCGTCCACCGCGACGTGCTCTGCGCCGATGGCGCGATCCATTGGGGCGCACGATGCGGGACCTTCGCCCGTGACCGCACGGGCGGCAGCCGGGGATGCCGGCCTCGGCGCGGGCCGGGCGCCGGCCTCGACGTCCCGCCCGGGCGAGAAGACGTGATCGCGTACGGGCCCCTGCTCTCCGACGGCGGCAGCGCATGGCTCGGTACGGCGGCCCTCCTCCGGGCCGCGGGCCAGGACACCGCACGCGCCGTCCAGGCGGCCCGTGTGTACGACGGGATCGGGGTGCACCCTGGCAGTTCGGTGGCCGGAGGTGATCCGAGCCGGCGGCGCCCGCTGAGCGGAGCGCTCGAGCCCGGCGGGGCGGCTGACACCGGATCGCCGGGCCTGCCCCCGCCGTGAGGGCAGCCGGAAGGGGCGCCTGGTGGTCGGCATCCGCCGCAGTGTTCCGTCGGTCACTCCGGCATCGCCGCGTTGCCGCCGGCCGGCCTGACGCCGTACGCGTCCCCTTGATCGCCAAGGTGACCCTGCCATGCGGGACTGGAGCATCGCCGCAGGTCACCGGCGTGTGAAGGACGCCTCGTCGGGGTGCGGCCGACAAGGCGACCGCCGGCGATCCCTTCTGTCCGGGGCATGGGATCGCCCATCGGGTCGCTGCTTGACGCCGGCCACCCCCGGGAGGATGCTTGACGTGTCAATCACTTTGGTGCTGCGGGCACCGACGCCTACCCGAGGAGTGCCCCATGGCCCCCACCGCTTCGGCCGCCACAGGGCGCGCCACGGCGACCGCGTGGTCCGGTGCCGCGGCCTCCCCGCCGACCGGACCGGCCCGCCCCCACCCGGCGGCGTCCACTCCGGTACGAGCAGACGCCGCCACGGCCGGCCCCGGCGCGGTGCTCTTACCGAGGCGAGGCGACGGAACCGGGCGCACCGCGCGCCCGAGCACCGCCCGCCTCTGGACGCCGGCACAGCCGAACGCACGCACCCCGTTCATCCCCTGGCAGGAGAAGATCCCATGGCAACACTTCTTGACAGCAAAGTCGTACTGATCACTGGCACCGGCGGCGGCATGGGCCGCGTCGCGGCCCAGGTGTTCGTGAGGGAAGGCGCGAAGGTCGTCGGAGCCGACATCAACGCCGAGGCCAACGAGGAGACCGTCGAACTCGTACGACGAGCGGGAGGCGAGATGACGAGCATCGCGCCCGTCGACCTCACCGACCCCGAGCAGGTGCGCCGCCTCGTCGACGACGCCGCGGCCGCCTACGGCGGGCTCGACGTCATCTACAACAACGCGGCAGCCCTGCGCTTCGGCCCACTTCCCGACTTCTCCGTCGAAGACTGGCACACCACCATCACCGGCGAACTCGACATCCCCTTCTTCGTCTCCGAGTCCGCCTGGCCGCACCTCGTGCGCCGTGGCGGCGGCGTGATCATCAACATCGCCTCCATGGCCGGCATGATCGCCGGCGCCAACCCGCCGATGGTCGGGCACACCGCCGCCAACGCGGGCGTCATCGGTATGACCCGGCAACTCGCCCTCGAGGGCGCGCCCCACGGCATCCGCGCGGTCGCGATCAGCCCCGGCCCCGTCCTGACCCCCGCCAGCGACCGGGACCTCGGCGACAACCAGGCCGCCCGCGACGCGATCACCGGCAAGACCCTCCTCAAGCGCTTCGCCCGGCCCGAGGAGATCGTCGAACTGGCCGCCTTCCTCGCCTCCGACCGGGCCTCCTACATCACCGGAGCGAACTACGCCGTGGACGGCGGAGCCAGTGCGTGGTGACGCATCGCGCCGGGCCCCGCTCCGGCCTGCCTCCGCTCCCGGTCCCGCTCTCGCGGTTCCCGGGGGCGGGGGCTGTGGGGCGGCCCCCGCCGAGCCTGCGGATCAGGACCCGGACGCGAGTCCATCGGCCAGCTGCTCGGCGCGGGCCGCGGCCCTGCCCGCCCGGCGGCGGGCGTCGCGGGCGGCCTTGCCGGCGTCGCGGTGCCGGCGCCGTACCTGGTCCAGGTCGTCGCGGGCGGCGCGTAGCGTGCTCTTGGCGTCCTTGACCTGTTCCAGCAGGGCGTCGAGGTGCTGCTGGGCCTCGTCATGGTGACGGACCGCGGTCTCGAAACCCTTTTGGGCGGCTGCGGCGTCGTTCTCCAGGTCCTCGGCCTCCCGCTCGGCCTGGCGTGCCTGCTCCTCGGCTCGCCCGGCCTCTTCGCGTAGGCGCCGTAGCTCCGCCTTCCGGCGGCCCGGCTGCCCGCCCCCCGCCGTCTTCGCCGGTTTCCGCCGAGGCTTCGGTCTCTGCTTCTGCTTCTGGTCTCGCTTCTCCTGCTGCTGTGGCTGCTTCGGTGGCGGGCGGCGCGGAAGGTCGCCCCCGTCGGCGGTGGTGGCCAGGCCCGTGAAGTCGACGGTGGCCGCGAGGGGCCTGGTGAGGCGGCCTCGCGTGAGGTCCGTCCCGGCCTCTGGGTCGGCGAGTGCGGCGTGCAGGGTCTCCTCGACCCCCTGTACGGCTCGGCCGGTGAGGCGGTGTCCGGAATCGGCGGCGAGCTGTGCGGCCTGCCGGGACAGGGCCCGCACGAGTTCCCCCTGCCGGCGGCCCAGTTGGCGCAGCTGATCGCCGTCGAGTTCCCGGTGGGCCTGGCGCAGTGCTTCGCCGAGCCGGAGCAGCGGGCCGACCTCGTCGTGGCGCTCGCGAGCCAGCAGATTGGCGGCCCACGCCGAGATGGTGGGCTTGCGCAGTGCCGTGATCCGGTCGGCGAGGGCCCGGTCGCCGGCCTTCCGGGCGGCCCGGGCGTGTGCGTCTCGGGCGCCGGTGAACCGCGCGGGCGGCAGCCGGTACAGCTCGTCGGCGACCGCGTCGAGGTCCGGGGGAGCGTCCTTGTCTGCCACGGTGTACCACCTGCCCGGCCGTCGGCCCCGTACCCGCTGCCCGCCGGGAGCCCGCGGTCGCGCCGGGGCCCGGCGCCGGGCCGGGGACTGCTGCGGCCCATCGAACAGCCGCCCCTGCCGCCCCGCACCCGCACCGCGGCCGATCGAGTGGGCGCGGATCGGACGGCGGCCGCCGCGGGCGCGGTCCGCCCTGCGGGAGCGTGCCCGTTCCGGCGGATGACGGAAAACGAAAAGGCAAGGAGAACGCTCTCCTTGCCGCTCTCAAGGTATAGCGCACTGGGGGGCTTGCGGCAAGGCCCGGGTCAAGGCGCACAATCGTCGCTCGCTGCCGCGACTCGTGACAACGGGCTCGGCAGCGGCGAGGAGCCGGGCGGTCGTGGACGCGCGGGCTCGCCGCGCCCAGGCGCGGGGGCGCGACCGCCACCGCATCCGGGACGTTGCCTGACGATCGATCAGGAGCGGGGAATCAAGGACAAGGACGTGCTCGCGATGAGGTTCGACGACATGGGAACGCCGGTGGTGCGGTCGGCCACCGCGCCGCGACGGAGCGCGGCAGGGCGGGAGGCGAAGCGATGACCGGGCGATATGTGCTGGATCTGCGCGAGGTCGACGCGACGCATGTCGCGCTCGTCGGCGGCAAGGGCGCGCACTTGGGCGGGCTCTCGCGGATCGAAGGGATCCGCGTGCCGGGCGGCTTCTGCGTGACGACGGAGGCCTTCCGGCGGATCACGGCCGAAGTGCCGTCGCTCGGTGACCTCCTGGATCGGCTTTCGCGCCTGGACCCGGGGGACCGGGAGGCGATCCGCGCGCTCAGCGCCCACATGCGCCGGTCCGTCGAGGCAGTCGGGATCCCGGGCGATCTCACGGCGGCGATCACCGGGGCGCTCGCCCCGTTCGGCGAGCGGGTGGCCTTCGCCGTCCGGTCCAGCGCGACGGCCGAGGATCTGCCGACGGCGTCCTTCGCGGGCCAGCAGGACTCCTATCTGAACGTCATGGGCGCCACGGAGATCCTCCGACACGTCAGCCGCTGCTGGGCCTCGCTGTTCACCGAGCGGGCCGTGACCTACCGTCTGCGCAACGGCATCGATCACCGTGCGGTCCACATGGCCGTGGTCGTCCAGCGGATGGTCCTCCCGCAGGCCTCCGGCATCCTGTTCACGGCCGACCCCGTCACGGGAAACCGGAAGGTCGCCACCGTCGACGCCGGCTTCGGCCTCGGCGAGGCCCTGGTCTCCGGGCTGGTGAGCCCGGACGTCTTCACGGTGCGCGACGGCGAGGTCGTCGCAAGGACGATCGGCGAGAAGCGGCGTGCCGTGGACGCCCTGCCGGACGGCGGTACGCGGGAGGTGGCGATCGACGCGCGGCGGCAGGGGCAGCCGGCGCTGACGGATGCGCAGGTCGTGGAGCTCGTGCGACTCGGACGGCGGATCGAGGGGCACTTCGGACGACCGCAGGACATCGAGTGGTGCCTGGCCGAGGACGGCTTCCGATTCGTCCAGAGCCGGCCGATCACCACGCTGTACCCCGTCCCCGTCCCCGTCCCCGGGACCGGCGACCGGGGACAGCGCGTCTACGTCTCCGTGGGCCACGGCCAGATGATGACCGACCCCATGAAGGCGCTGGGGCTCTCCATGTGGCGGCTGACGGCCATGGTGCCGATGCACGAGGCCGGCGGGAGGCTGTTCGTCGACGTCACCCCGCGCCTGGCTTCGCCCGCGAGCCGCACCGCGCTGCTGGACGCCATGGGCCGAGGCGATCCGCTGGTCAGGGACGCTTTGGAGACCGTCCTCGAGCGCGGCGACATCGCCCCCACGCCGCCGGCCGCGGGCTCCGGCGGGCCGCCGGCCGGCACCGCTCCCGAGCCGGTCGCGACCGATCCGGCCGTCGTCACCGCACTGATCGAGCGCAGTCGGGCGTCGATCGCCGCTCTGCGGCGCGACATCCGGACGAAGACCGGACCGGCGCTGTTCGACTTCCTCCTGGAGGCGTTCGAGGAGCACAAGCGGATCCTCGGGGATCCCCTGAACCTGCAGGTCGTCACCGCTGGGATGGAGGCCACATGGTGGCTGAACGACAATCTGCGGGAGTGGCTGGGCGAGAAGAACGCGGCTGACACGCTCACGCTGTCCGCGCCCGGCAATGTCACCTCCCAGATGGGGCTGGCGCTGCTGGACGTCGCGGACGCGATCCGTCCGCATACGGAGGTCGTCGCGTACCTGCGGGGCGTCGAGGACGAGGACTTCCTGGACGAGCTGGTGAAGCTGCCGGGCGGGGGAGAGGCGCGTGATGCGGTGGAGGCGTACCTCGACCGGTACGGCATGCGCTGCGTCGGCGAGATCGACGTCACGAGGCCGCGCTGGAGCGAGCGTCCCACCGCTCTCGTGCCCCTGATCCTCGACAACGTCAGGAACTTCGAACCGGGCGAGGCCGCGCGGCGCTTCGCGGAAGGCCGGGAGAAGGCGCGGCAGAAGGAACACGACGTGCTGTCCCGGCTGCGGGCCCTCCCGGACGGGGACCGGAAGGCCGACGAGGCCAAGCGGATGATCGACCGGGTCAGAACCTTCGTCGGGTACCGGGAATACCCGAAGTACGACATCGTCAGTCGCTACTTCGTCTACAAGCAGGCGCTGCTGAAGGAGGCGACGCGCCTCGTGCGGGCCGGTGTGCTCGACGAGGAGGAGGACGTCTTCCACCTCACCTTCCACGAGTTCCGCGACGCCGTGCGCGAGAACCGGGTGGACGGCCGGCTCATCCAGGAGCGCAAGGAAGCGTTCCGGTGGTACCACTCGCTCACGCCGCCCAGGGTGCTCACATCGGACGGCGAGGCTCTGACCGGGGCGTACCGGCGCGACGACGTCCCGGCCGGTGCGCTGAGCGGCCTGCCGGTCTCCGCCGGGACCGTCGAGGGCAGGGCCCGCGTCATCCTCGACCTGGCGGACGCCGACCTCGAAGCGGGCGACATCCTGGTCACGACCTTCACGGACCCCAGCTGGTCGCCGTTGTTCGTCGCGGTCGCGGGCCTGGTGACGGAGGTGGGGGGTCTGATGACCCACGGGGCGGTGATCGCCCGGGAGTACGGTCTGCCGGCCGTCGTGGGGGTGGAGCGGGCCACCCGGCTGATCGAGGACGGGCAGCTGATCCGCGTGCACGGGACCGACGGGTACGTCGAGATCCTGTCCTGAGCGGTGGCACCGTGAGTCCCCGCCGCCGTGGAGCCGCTGCGGAGACTCACGGTCGAGTTTCATCCCGGCCACGGCGCCGGTCCCGTGTGGCCCCGCCGGCCCGTCGACGGCTTCACTCCGTGCCCACCTCGGGCTGGCGCCCGAGGTGGTACCCCAGGCGCGTCTCGTAGTCGCCCGGCTGATTGCGTCCCGCGGCGATCGCGGCGGGAAGCCTGCTCTGCGACCCCGGCCAGTCGAAGGAGTGCAGGTACAGCTCGTAGGAGGACCGCAGATCCTCCGCGGAGGGCAGCGTGCAGCGATTGATCTGCTGCTTGACCGCGGCGATCGATTCCTTGTCGAAGGAGGCGATCCGGCGGGCGAGCGTGTCGACGAAGGCGTCGAGATCGCTGTCGGGAACCATGCGGTTGATCCACCCGTACCGCTCGGCCACGTCACTCGGGTAGTCGTCGCTGGACAGGGCCACCTCCAACGCCCGCGCCCGGCCGAGCAACCGGGGCAGATGCTCCAGACCGCCACCGCCCGGGAGGTTGCCGTTGGCCGTCTCCGGCTGGCAGAACAGCGCCCGCTCGCTGGCGAAACGCATGTCTATCGCCTGGATCAGCTCGCAGCCCACGCCCCTGGCCCGTCCGCGCACCTTCGCGATGGAGACGACGGGCAGACGTGACAGCCGTGCGGTGGCGTCGATCAGCAGCGGGTAGCTGCCGGCCCCTGCTTCTTTGGGGGTCTCGCTGATCCGGGAGGTGTCGTAGTGGTTCAGGAAGTACTCGGGGTTCGCCGACTCGAAGACGGCCACCCGCAGCTCCGAAGCGGCCTGCAGGAGATCGACCAGTTGCGGGAGATCGGTGAGCATCTCCGGTGACACCAGATTGATCGGCGGACTGTCGAGCGTGATCCGCCACAGGCGTGCGGTCTCGGCGGTCACGGAGAAATGGGCCCATTGCTGCACGCGTTCGTCTCCTCTGTTCACCGCTTCCGGGAGCGCAGTGGGCGTGTGGGTCACGGAGGTGCGCACGGCAACACTGCGGCCACCGCTGCTTCGCTGTGTGAAGGCGCGGTCGGAGCGGCGGTGACCTCCACCCTGATGGCGGGCGCGAGCGTGCGGAGCAGGCCGCCCGACGACCCTGGCGGCAAGGGTGCTTGCCCGACGGGGTACGGGCGTACGGATCGCGAACCGAGCTTGCTGGAGCGGGCGTTCCGGCACATGGGGCCCAACCCGGCGCCCTGGGACGGAGATACGGCGCGGGAAACCCATGTACAGGCCAGGGGTTTCCCGCTGCGCGTCAGTCGGCGATCTCGATCCTGCCGTTGGACTTCTCTGCGGGAGCCGGAGCCGCGGTTCCGCGCTTGGCGAGGCTCTTGAGAAGGTCGGCGAGGTCGACTCCCGTGGTGGAGCTCAGCAGCTCCATGCCCTGGGCCACGTTGTCCGCGACCGTACGGGACAGCTGGCCGGCACCGTCCGTCGAGATCACCGTCATCTTGTCCACGGCGGCGAGCGGCTCGGACGCCTTCTCGACGACCTGAGGCAGCACCTCGACCAGCATCTGCAGCACCGCGGCGTCGCCGTACCGGGCGAAGGCGTCGGCCTTCTTCTGCATGGCCCCGGCCTCCGCCGAGCCCTTCGCGGCGATGGCCGCGGCCTGCGCCTCGCCCTCGATGCGCACGGCCTCGGCGAGTGCCGCGCGGCGCGCCTTCTCACCCTCACCGGTCAGCCGGGAACGCTGGGCGTCCGCCTCGGCCTGCTTGACCAGCGCGATGCGCCGGGCCTCGGCCTCCTGCTCGGCCTGGTAGCGAGCGGCGTCGGCCGGCTTGCGCACCTTGGTGTCGAGTTCGCGGTCGGTCAGCGCTGCCTGCCGGGCGGCGACCTTCTCCTGCTCGGTGAGGACCTCCTGCCTGCGGGCCGCCTCGGCGAGCGGGCCGGCGGCCGCGGCCCGGGCGGCGGCCTCGTCCGTCTCGGCCTTGATCTCGGCCTGCTTGAGCGCGAACGTCCGCTGGGCGATCGCGATCTCCTCCTCCGCCTTCAGCCGGGCCTGCTCCGACGCCTGCCGCGCGAGGGCCTCGGCGATGTCCGCCTCCTGCTTGGCCCGCGCGGCCTCGGGCCGTCCCAGGTCCTCGAGGTAGGAGCCCTCGGTGGTGATGTCCTGGATCTGGAAGGCGTCCAGCACCAGCCCCTGCCCGGACAGGCTGGCCTCCGCCTCCTCGGCCACCTGGCCGGCGAAGGCCGCGCGGTCACGGATGACGTCCTCCACCGACATCCGCCCGACGATCGAGCGCAGCGCACCCGACAGGACTTCCTGGGTGAAGCCGACGATGCCGTTCTGCTGCATCAGGAACCGCTGCGCCGCCGCGCGGATGGAGTCCTCGGTGCCGCCGACCTTGACGATCGCGACGCCCTCCAGGTGGGCCTTCACCCCGCGCAGCGTGACCGCGCCCCGGACCGCGACGGGGATGTGCCGGCTGGACAGGTCCAGGGTGAACCTCTGCTGGACGAAGGGCACGACGAACACGCCCCCGCCGACCACGACCTTCTGACCGCTGTTGTCGGTGAAGACCCGTCCGGTCTCGGGGTCGGTCGACTTCTTGCCCCGCCGGCCGGTGACGATGAACGCCTGACTGGGGCCGGCGACCTTGTAGCGGGTGATGACGACGAGGGCGAGCAGAACGACGAGTACGACGACGCCCACCACGGAGGTGAGTACTGGGCTCATGCCGGATTCCCTTGGTCGGAGAAGGAAGGACGAGGACGACGTGGCGCCGCGGCGGGGCCGCGCGCGGGGCGAAGCGAGGAGTGTCGGCGGACGGGGATGCGGGGTGCGGGGGCGCGGTCAGTCCTCGACGGGGCGCACGGCCACCGATGTGGCCGACAGCGCGGCCTCCACCCACACCCGGGATCCGCGCGGGAGCGCGACGGAGCTCTTGGCCGCGAGCTTCACGGGCTGGCCGGCCAGGTACGCCAGCACCTCGCCGTAGCCGTCCGCCGGAATAGCGGTGACCACCGTGCCCGCACCGCCGATGAGATCGTCGCCTCGTGGTGTGACCGAGGTCCCCCCGTGCAGCAGAGACTGGCTGAACTTCCAGGTCAGCCAGCCCGCCACGACCCCGGCGGCCACCCCCGCCGCGGTGGCGGGCACCGTCCCGAGATCCGTGGTGCCCGAGACGATCGCCCCGGTGAAGCCGAGCATCGACACGAAACCGGCGACCACCGGCAGGGAGAGCAGACCGTCCAGGCCCCCCAGCCCGTCGAAGAGTCCCTCGAGCACACCGTCGAAGAGGAGCCCCAGCGCCAGCACCACCAGACCGGCGATGCCGATACCGAGAAACCACCCCATCCCGCCCCCCGCGGCTCGCTGGTCTGATCTTCTGTGAAGACACCGCGATGGTGACACGGTGCCTGGCACCGGGTCATTGCCTGGTCCCGGCAAACTTACGCGTTCTTTACGGCCTGCTCCGACCGCTCCGACGGCCTCCGGGGGCGGCGCGGTACGGCGGGCGGACGGTCGGGCGGCTTCGGCAGCGCCAGGGGCGGGAACGCGAGCGGCCCCGCCGGAGCTCGGGCAAGGAACGTCGGCGGGACCGCGCTATGAGCCCGTCCGGCCTCGTGCGCCGTCACCACTCGGGGCCGGGCGGGCGTCCGGGGGAGCGTCAAGGACTGCGCTCCGTGTGGACGGGGGTCAGCAGCCGCCAAGAGACGCCGGGGCAGCCTGCCGGTACCGGCGGGAAGGTGTGGCCCCGCACGTCCGTGGTGGTGAAGCGGTGGCTCTTGCCGCAGGTGCACTCGTAGACGCCGCTGACCGGCACCTTCTCCCCGGGACGATGGGTACGGATCTTCGGGATCACGGGGTCCTCCTCGCCGACCGGGGGCCTGGGCGGGCCGCCGCGCCGATCGCCGGGGCGGGGCACGCCCTTGGGAGGCCGCCTCGGGGTGGGTCACGGGCGGGCCGTTCCCATGTGGTCCCCTTGCCTCACGCCCCGGGGTGCAAACCCCTCCGGGCGGCGGCTTCGTACCCCGCCGGGTGGCGGAGGCCGGTGCGCGGGCGCACTCCGGTCGCCGGGATTCGCCGCGAACGGCCGGGGAAGCGTTCGGGGCGGTCCGGATCCCGCTATGTTGAAGCTGTTCGGAGCTGCGAGCTGCTGTGCCGGATGGAGGAGCGGTGGGGATGGAAGGCGGCGAGGGCGCGGAGCGCCTGCCCCGTTTGCGCCTCGACGATCTCCTGGACGAGCTGCAGGTGCGCATCGACGCGGTGCGGGGGACACGTGACCGGGTGCACAGCCTGTTGGAGGCGGTGCTGTCGGTCGGCGGGGAGCTGGATCTGCCGCATGTGCTGCGGCGGATCGTGGAGGCCGCGGTCGCTCTCGTGGACGCCGAGTACGGGGCTCTCGGGGTGATCGGGGACGACGCGAAGCTCGCCCAGTTTCTGACGGTGGGCGTGTCGGACGAGCAGATCCGGGCGATCGGCCACCTGCCCTCCGGGCACGGCATCCTGGGCGAGCTGATCCGCCACCCCGAGCCGCTGCGCCTGGAGGAGCTCTCCGAGCACCCGGCGTCGTACGGGTTCCCCGCCGGGCATCCCCCGATGCACTCCTTCGTCGGGGTGCCGATCCGGGTACGCGACGAGATCTTCGGCAACCTGTACCTGACGGAGAAGCGCGGCGGCAAGCGCTTCGACGAGGAGGACGAGACCGTGCTGTCCACCCTGGCGGTGGCCGCGGGCGTCGCCATCGACAACGCCCGTCTGTATCAGGAGGCCCGGTCGAGGCAGCGGTGGCTGGAGGCGAACTCGGAGATCACCGCGAGCCTGCTGTCGGGGGTCGATGAGTCGCGCGTCCTGGAGCTGATCGTCGAGCATGCCCGTGATATCACCGGGGCGGACCTCGGCGTGGTGGCCCGCCCGATCGGGGGCGGGACGGAGGTCGAGGTGGCGATCGCCACCGGCACCGACGCGGATCTGCATCGCGGCCTGACCCTGCCCCGCGAGGGATCGTTCGCGGGCGCCGCGATGGCGGCCAGTGAACCGATCACCAGTCCCGATGTCGCGCATGACTCGCGTATCACCGCCGGCCCGGCCCGGTTCGCGGGGCTCGGTCCCGCCGTGGCTGTTCCGATGAGCACGCCCCAGGGGGTGCGCGGGGCGCTCCTGCTGGCCCGCGCCGAAGGCCAGGCCCCGTTCACCGACACCGAGACGGCGCCGCTGCTGGCGTTCGCCGGTTCGGCCGCGCTCGCCATGGAACTGGCCGAGCGACGCCGCTCCGCGGAGCAGCTGGCGCGGCTCGAGGACCGCGACCGCATCGCCCGGGACCTGCACGACCTGGCCATCCAGCGGCTGTTCGCCACCGGCATGACCTTGCAGAGCGCCGCGCGTTTCGTCGACCATCCACAGGCCAGCGAACGCCTGCTGCGCGCGGTGGACGACCTCGACGAGACCATCAAGATCATCCGTTCGACGATCTTCGGGCTGCGGGTCCGCGACTCGGGCCCTGGACGTCAGGGGCTTCGGGTGCGCACCGCCCGTGCGGTCGAACAGGCCGTGCCTTCCCTCGGGTTCACCCCGTCGCTGCGGATGGAGGGACTCGTCGACACCGACGTCCCCGCCGCCGTGGCCGACGACGTCATCGCGGTGCTGGGCGAGGCGCTGTCCAACATCGCCCGGCACGCGCACGCCGGTTCCGCCGAGGTCGCCCTGGTCGTCGGCTCCGGGACCGTCTCCCTGACCGTGACCGACGACGGCGTGGGACTGCCTGAGGGTGGCCGCCGCAGCGGCCTGACGAACCTCGCCCGACGCGCGGAGAAGCTCGGCGGAACGTTCACCGCTGCGGCACGCGACTGCGGCGGCACGCAGCTGGAATGGCGCGTACCCGTGCGCTCCTAGCGCCCGGCCGTTCCTCCGGGCGCCTCGCCCCTGCCTGGCCACCCCGGCGGCGGCAGGGGCCCGCCGCCGGGCGTGGCGCCCGTAGCAGGGTCTCAGCGGTGGGAACGCGGTTCTCCGCCGGCCGACTGGTGCTGGGTGGCCAGCACGGCCGCCTGGATGCGGCGCTCGACGCCGAGCTTGGCCAGCATCCGGGAGATGTGGTTCTTCACCGTCTTCTCCGACAGGAACAGCCGCTTGCCGATCTCCCGGTTCGTCAGCCCCTCCCCGATGAGCTCCAGGATCTCCCGCTCCCGCGGGGTGAGTGCGGCCAGCGTCTCGTCCTGCGGCTCCGGCGGCTCGTCCTGATGCCGCAGGCTGGACATCAACCGTGCGGTGGTCGCCGGGTCCAGCATGGACTGGCCGGAGGCCACCGTGCGGACCGCGGAGATCAGGTCGGAGCCCTTGATCTGCTTCAGCACATAGCCCGCCGCGCCGGCCATGATCGCGTCCAGCAGCGCGTCGTCGTCGTCGAAGGAGGTCACCATCAGGCATGCCAGCCCCGGCATGCGGGAACGCAGCTCCCGGCAGACGCCGATGCCGTCGCCGTCGGGCAGGCGCACGTCCAGGATCGCCACGTGCGGCCGCAGGGCCGGCCCACGGGCCAACGCGTGGTCGACGGTGCCTGCCTCCCCGACCACCTCGATGTCCGGCTCGGCGTCCAGCAGGTCGCGCAGGCCCCGTCGCACGACCTCGTGGTCGTCGACGAGGAAGACGCGGATCGGGGTCTGCGGCGAGAACTGTCCTGCACCGGTCATTCTGGCCCCCTGTTCCTGTACGCACCGGCTGCTGATGTCCCGTGACACCGTGATCGTCGCCCATGAGCCCCGCGCCCGCCAGGGCCGGACGGGCCCTCGGGCTTCGTCCGCCGCCGCCCTTCCCTCAGAATGCGTCAGGGTCGGCGGGCTGCCGAGGGCACGTCGATGTCCCGCCCGCTGATCCCCGCCACGTCGATCCGCACCCACAGATCGCGGTCGTCGTCCCCCGGCCAGGGGCCGCTGTACACCCGCTCGGCCAGGTACCGCACGGCATCCGGGTCCCGGACCCGCGAGGCCCGGCCCCGGACCAGGACGCTCCAGCCCTGGCTGAGCGCATCGTCGACATGGTCCACCTCGAAGACGACGTCCGTTCCGGTGACCTCGGCCGGTCCCGAGCCGGGCGCCGTCCGGAACACGACGGACCCGTCGATCACGCTGTAGTTCACGGGCAGGATGGCCTCACGGCCCGTCGTGGTCACCGCGACGCGGCCCACGCCGTGGCTGCCCAGGCGCGACCAGCACTGCTCGGGGGTGAGTTCCCGCAGCTGTGCGTGCGGCGACGCGCGGCCGAGACGACCGGGCGGCAGGTCGGCCTCCCCGCCGTTGAGCGCCACGACCGTCGTGTCCAGCACGGCTGCGAGCGTCCCCAGCGTTCCAGGACCCGGAGCCGCGGTGGACTGCTCCTCGATGAAGCGCAGATAGCTGGTGGCCATGCCGGCCCGGGACGCGACCTCCTCGCGGGTCAGGCCCAATTCGCGACGCCGGTTGGCCACGCGCCGCCCCAGGTCGCCAGGGGCGGCGGGAAACGGGTTCTGTGCCATGCTGCTCACGTCCTCGTCACGGTTGCGCGGGGCGGTGCGCCGGGAGGACGTGCTCCCCTCGGGCCCTTGGGCGCTTCTGGAGCCCTGCCTGCTCACTGCGCCGTTCTCCGCATCTGCCCGCTCTTCGGGCCGCTCTCGGCCTCCGGCCCGCTCTTCGCCGTTCTCGGCCGCTGTCTGTCGATCGTGTCCCACCCCCTCGGCCCGCGCCAGGGCCACCCGGCCCACCCGGATGGTCGATCCGGCCCTGCTGCGCGGCCTGACCGGGTGCCACGATGTGTGCCCCGCCCACCCACGCGGCCCCTCAGTCCCAGACGGCGTCGACGACGCCCTGCACCGCGCGGGCGACCCTGCACGCCAGCGGAACCAGCGAGGGGTCCGCCGGGTCCCCGGAGAAGTGGACGACGCCCTCCTCGACGCGTGTGCCCGCACCGGCGGCGGCTCACCGGGGAACACATGGGCGACGATGTCGCGGTTCACCTCCGCGACGATCTCCTCGTCAGGACGGAGGAAGACCTCCAGCAGGTCGCCCCGGCTGACGATCCCGCGCAGGACCCCCTGGCGATCGACGACCGGCAGCCGTTTCACCCCCCGCACTGCCATGGCCCGTGCCGCCTGTGCCGGCGTGGCCTCGAGGCGCACGCACACGGCGGGGGCGCTCATCAGCTCGTCGGCGGTGGTGGCGCCCGCCTTGCCCGGATCCGGCAGCCGCCGCGCCCGCTCGAAGCGGGTGGGCGCTCCGTCGCGGTACTCCTCCTTGGGCAGCAGATCGGCCTCGGACACCACCCCGACGACCCGGCCCTCGCCCTCCAGGACCGGCAGTGCACTGACCTTCCACCGCTCCATCGTGCTGACGATCTCCTTGAACGTGGCGTCCCGCCCGACGGCGACGACGGCCTCGGTCATCACGTCGGACACGGTGCGCGGGCTGCCGTTCATGACGGCCTCCTCGAGGGAGCGAGCTCCTTGTCGTGGACGGTCGCCCTCGGCGGGCGGACGCACTCGGGACGGAGGGCGCGGGGTCCCGGGGCGTCGGGCGGATCGGGTGGCGCCGTCCGCCGTGCCGGACACGGCCTCGGCGCCCGGACCGCACCAGGCTCAGTCGATGGGCACCAGGACGACGGGGCAGTGCGCGTGATGCAGCACGGCGTGGGTGACGGGGCCCAGCCGCATCCCCAGCGGACGCCCTTCCCGGCGGTGGGCGCCGATCACGACGATGTCCGCCGCGCGGCTGGCCTCCACCAGCGCCGCGGCCGCGTGTCCGGAGGCGGAGTCCACCCGGACGGCGACGTCGGGAAAGCGCTCGGAGAGCTTGGACACCGCGAAGCGGGCGAGCTCCTTGTGCTGCCGGGCCTGGACCGCCAGGTCCTGCTGGTGGGACACCGGCCATTCGCCCATCGGCACATGCGGGTGGGTCCAGGTGTGCAGCACCCGCAGCCGCGCGCCGCGGCGCTCCGCCTCCTCGAAGGCGAACAGGGCCGCCTCGGCGTCGCCCTCGTCCTTCAGACCGAGCAGCACCCTGTCGTGCAGGAGGCCCCGGCGCGCGGCCGCGTCCTCGCCGCGGACGACCATCAGAGGGCTGACGCTGTGGGCCGCCACCCGCAGGCTGACGGAGCCCAGGAGCAGCCCGGCGAAGCCGCCGCGACCCCGGGTGCCCACGACCGTCAGGGCGGCGGTCCTGCCCGCCCGCACCAGGGCCGAGGCCGCCGGCTCGGCCGACAGGTCCAGCGTGACGGTCAGGCCCGGGTGCCGGTCCGCCACACGCCGGGCGGCCAGATCCAGGATCGTCCGCGCCGCCTCGCTCGCCGGACGCTCGCGGTCGGCGTCCAGCCCGAACCCGACCTCGCCCGGGTCGGGCCACGGCAGCCCGTGCACGACCCGCAAGGCGGTGTCCCGCCGGTGCGCCTCGTCGGCCGCCCGGTCCAGGGCGCGCACGGCCGGATCCGATCCGTCGACCCCCACGACGACCTCGCCGCGCGGCGTGTGGAGCCCCGCGGGGGGAGGGAACGCGCTGTCGGTCATGCCGGGTCTCCCGTCGGTGTCGATGTCCTGCCCATGTCCTGCCGGCTCCTGCCGTCTCCTGTCAGCCGACCACGATGCGGCGGCCTGTCACGGTCGCCGGGGTGACCCGCAGCCACAGGTCGCGGTCGCCTCCGGCCCACGGCCCGGTGTAGGCCTGTTCGTCCAGCCGCCGCACACCAGCGGGGTCGGTGACGGTGTGCGCCATGCCGCGGACGAGCACGCTCCAGCCCTGGCTCAGCGCGTCGTCCACCTCGTCGACCTCGAAGGCGCAGGTGGCGTCGGAGGCCTGCGCGGGGGTGGCGGCCGCGGAGGTGCGGAAGGCGATCGTGCCGTCTGCGACGCAGTAGTTGACCGGCAGCACGGTCAGTCCGTCCGGCGTCGACAGGGCGACTCTGCCCACCCCGTGCGTGGACAGCAGACTCCAGCACTCCTCGCGGTCGAGATCCACCAGTTCCGCGTGCCCGGCCGCCATTCCGCGTCCCGGCGGCAGATCGGCGTCGCCGCCGCAGAGCGTGGACACACTCGTGTCCAGAGCCCTCGCCAGACCGCGCAGCGTCGCGACACCGGGGGCGGCGGTGGAGTCCTGCTCGATATACCGCAGATAGCCCGGGGCGATGCCCGTGCGAGCGGCCACGTCCTCGTGCGACAGACCGAGTTCGCGACGGCGCGCCGCGATACGCCGTCCGATGTCCCCCGGTGCTGTGGGCGCGGAGTGCTTCGTCATGACCGGTCACGTCCTTCCCCGTTGCCGGCCGCCGGGCAACGGCTCCGTGTGCTCCGCCTGCTGCCAGGGTCGCGCGCGACCCTCGGCCGCCGCTTGGGCCGGTCGGACCCGCCGGAGGGTCCGACCGGGCCGCCCGTCTCCGCGGGCCCTCGCGGCCGCCTCCCGCCGGACGTCACACCCGGCTCGAGGTGAGATCGAAGCGCACATCGACCACCCCTTCGACGGAACGCGCCATCCGGGCCACGGACGGCACAAGGGAGCGGTCGGCGAGCAGTCCGCTCACCGTCACGACTCCTTCGGCCACGTCGATGTCCAGGGATCGCCACGCCTCCCGGAGCAGCTCCGCCATGACGAGTTCCCGCACCTCGCGGGCGATGTCCTCGTCGCTGCGGAGGAACACCTTGAGCAGGTCGCCCCGGCTCACCACGCCCCGCAGCACGCCCTGTGCGTCGACGACCGGCAGCCGCTTCACGCGGTGCAGTGCCATGGCCCGCGCCGCCTGTGCCAACGGTGCGTCCTCGTGCACGGTGACCGCCGGGGCGGTCATCAACTGCTCGGCGGTGACGGCGGCCGCCTTGTCGGGGGCCGCCGCGGCGGGATCCGCGACGACCGGTGGGGCGACATCCTCGCGGTGTTCCTCCTTGCGCAGCAGATCCGCCTCGGAGACCACGCCGACGACCCGGGTGCCGCCGCCCACCACCGGCAGTGCGCTGACCTTCCACTGCTCCATGGTCCGCACGATCTCCTTGAACGACGTGCCCGGGGTGACCGCGACGACCTTCCGCGTCATCACGTCGCCGACCGTCGCCGGGCGCCTGCCGGGGTTCATGGCCTCCTCCTTCCCGAGCGGGCCGGACAGGCCCGCCCCACCGGTCCCGGGTCGACGGGCAGCCGTCGCCGCCGGGCCGCCCGTCCCCTTTTCGCTGACGTCGTGCCGGGACGGGGAACCGCGGCGCGGCGGCGTCCCCCGGTCACGGCGAGCGGCTCGCGCGGACTCCGGTCACACCGCCCGGCAGCGCCGCACCGTCGGCGGCGTTGCCGCGCCGGTGCCGCCACGGCCGGTCCGACCAGGGCCGCGAACACCGGCCGCCCGATCGGTACCGAAGCCGGACCGCGGCCGTTCACGCGGTCATGGACGGACATGGCCCGCTCGTCCTTCCCATCCTCCTCGTCCTCCTCACGCGGTGTGCGGCCGGTCGTCGGGGACGCGGTGGACCGCGGGCCGGGCGGGCTGCTGGTGCGTGTCATCAAGCCGGTAGGCGAGCCGGTTCACCACGGCGACGACGCCGTCGACCTGGCGGGCCATGGCCTCGGCCAGCGGGACCTGGCTGCGGCGCTCCAGACGGCCCTCGAGGGTGACCACGCCGTGGTGGACGTCCACCACGATCTCACGAGGGGGCTGCAACAGCGCGCGCACGACCACCTCGTCGACGACCTCGTCGCGGATGTCGGGGTCCGGGCGGAGGAAGACCTGGAGGAGGTCGCCGCGGGTGACGATGCCGACGAGGCGGTCCTCGTCGTCGACCACGGGCAGCCGGTTGACGCGGTGCCCGGTCAGGGTGCGGGCCGCGACGGCGATCGAGTCCCGTGCGCGTACGGTGACCGCCGGAGCGGTCATCAGCTGTCCGGCGGTCCGTGCTCCGGCCCGGGCGGCGTCACGCCGCGCGGTGGGGGACAGCGGTGGCAGGCGCCGTCGGGGGCCGCCTCTTCCCGCCGCCTGGCGTGCCATCAGGTCGGTCTCGGAGACGACGCCGAGGACCTTGTCGTCGTCGTCGACCACGGGCACGCCGCTGATCCGGTGCCGTGCCAGCAGTGCCACGAGGTCCTTGTAGGGGATGCCCTCGCGGACGCTGACGACCTCCGCCGTCATCACATGCCCCGTCGTGCGGTGCCTCATCGTTCGTCTCCTCCTCGCCGCGGCGCGTGTTCGGCCGTGATGCCGACGGGCCGAGGCGCGCCGGCCTCGGATCCCACTGTCGGCCGATTCCGCCGGGCCCCACATGGGCCGGTGGGGGCCACCGGTACGCCCGAGGGTCCCCCGAACGGGCCGAACGGCCCATGCCCGCTGATGACCGGCGCGGGCCCGGCCCCGCCCGAAAGGGCGGAGCAGGGGCGCGGGCCGCGGGCCGGTCGGGGCGGTGTGGACGAACGCCGGCCGGTTCGGGCCCGTCGTGCGGCCCGCAGCGGTGCAGGCGGCCCGGCCTGCTCGCAGGGGGGAACGGCGGCTTTCAGCCCACGCGGCGGGCCCTCACGCCTTCTGCCTCGAGGCCGTGGACGAACCGGGTGATGCGCAGACCGTCGACGGCTCCGCCCCAGTTGTCGTCGCGGCCCTTGCCGACGGCGAAGGAGCAGAGGGTCGCCTGCTGCGACGCGGTCCTGAGCGTCGTGAAGGAGCACGGAGTCGCCTGCGCGCCCACTGGCGCGAGTTCCTTGCCGCTGAGGACCCGGGGACCGCTCGTGGTGGCGTCGAGGAAACCGCTCCGGGATGGGGTGGAGCAGCGCCACAGCACGCGGATCGGGCCGGTACCCGTGGGCCTGCGCCATGAGCAGGGTCTCGATGACGTCGACGGGGGCGCCGACTTCGGCGGCGGGGCCTTCGGGTGCATGTCCCTCCTGCGAGGAACGGGCGAGACTTAAGATTAGAGGTCGCGCGGGCGAGGCCCCACCGCGCAGCCCACAGGCGGCAGGGCCTCTCATTTCTCAGGTGGCCGTGCGCCGCGTGGAGGAACGGCGATGCGCCACAATCCCAGGGTGCGCCTCGGACCGGGCCGGTGCACGCGGAACAACGTGTGGCTGTTCGACGCCCGTGTCGTTCGGGGCGGGGTGCGTCGGCTGGGCGGTTCCGCGGCGTCAGCGATGGTCCTCCTCGGTGCACAGCCGCCGGTAGAGCCGGTTGCGGCGGTGCAGCAGCAGTGCGGCGAGGCATGCCGCTGCCAGGGAGGCGACAAGGACGGCGGCCTTGACGTGCTCCGCCTCGGCCGGGGGGAAGGCGAGCTCGCCGATCAGGAGGGCGACGGTGAAGCCGATCCCGCCCAGGACGGCCAGGCCGAACACGTCGCCCCAGGCCAGGTCGGGGTTGAGGCGCGCGCGGGTGAAGCGGGCGGCCAGGTAGGTGCCCGCGAAAATGCCGACGATCTTGCCGAGGAGCAGGCCCACCACGACCCCGAGCGGCTCCGGACGGGTGAACACGTCACCCAGGGCGCCGGCGGAGACGGTGACCCCGGCCGCGAAGAGCGCGAACAAGGGAACGGCGACCCCGGCGGACAGCGGGTGCAGCAGGAAACCGGTGCGCTCCGCGGGGGAGGCGGTCTCGTCGTCGTCCCGGGTGGTGCGCAGGATCAGCCCCATGGCGACGCCGGCGACGGTGGCGTGGACGCCCCCGTGGTACATCAGGGCCCAGATCGCCACACCGAGCGGTACATACCACCACCATCCGGTCACCCGCAGCCGCTGCAGCGCGTAGAAGACCGCCAGGCCGGCCGCCGCCCCGAGCAGAGCCCAGAGGTCGAGGTCGGAGGTGAAGAACACGGCGATGACGAGGATCGCGCCGAGGTCGTCCACCACCGCGAGGGTGAGGAGGAAGGCGCGCAGAGCCGTGGGCAGGTGGGTGGAGATGACGGCCAGCACCGCCAGCGCGAAGGCGATGTCGGTGGCCATGGGGACGGCCCAGCCCTCCAGGCTCCCGCCCCCGAGCGCGGCGACCGCGACGTACAGTCCGGCCGGCACCACCATCCCGCACACCGCCGCGATGACCGGCAGTGCCGCGGTCTCGGGCGTGCGCAGCTCGCCGACGACGAGCTCGCGCTTCAACTCGATGCCGGCGACCAGGAAGAACACCGTCAGCAGCCCGTCCGCCGCCCAGTGCCCCACCGACAGGTCCAGCCCGAGGGCGGATATGCCGAAGTGGAACTCACGGACCGACTCGTACGTCCCGTGCCACGGCCCGTTCGCCCACACCAGCGCCACCACGGCGGCGGTGAGCATCACCAGGCCACCGACCGTCTCCGTCCGCAGCGCGCGGGCGATGGCACGGCGCTCGGGCAAGGGGAGCACGCCGAGGAACAAGGGGCGGGAACGCGGGGCGGCAGCCATCGAGGCGGACCCTTCCGGGACGTCGGCAACGGGCACTCACGCCCCTGACAAACGCCGACCAGACTTCCCGGCACACCCTGCGCCCCCATCTTGACGCATTGTTGACACCCTAAGGGCACGCGCACGGCAAACCAAGTCCTGGCCCGTGCACAGCGGTGAAGCGGGGGCTCTCGGCCCGGCGCCGCTGCCGCCCCCTTCGCGCCCCGTGGCCGCACCCCTCATGGCGCGGACAGGACCCGGCATGGTGACGCCGCCGACGGAATGACGGGGCTCGGCCAAGTCCGTCAGCGCACCCGACGCGTCACGCGCCGCTCTGCCGCCGCCGTGCGGCGGCGTTTGCCCCCGCCCCGCTCGGGCAGGCGCGCACACGAGACAGAAGACGCCGCATCCCGAAGCGGATGCCGACCAGAAAGGTGGGCACATGTCGACGGTCGAGGAGTCGGTCGAGGTCGCGGTGCCGGTCACGACGGCATACAACCAGTGGACCCAGTTCGAGGAGTTCCCCCGCTTCATGGAGGGGGTCGAGCGGATCGAGCAGCGCACGCCGACCCTGACGCACTGGGTCGCCAAGGTCGGCGGCGTCAAGCGCGAGTTCGACGCCCAGATCAGCGAGCAGATCCCCGACGAGCGGGTCGCCTGGACCACGGTGGGCGGGGACGTCCACCAGGCGGGAGTGGTCACCTTCCACCGCCTGGACGACAGGCACACCAAGGTCATGCTGCAGCTCGACCACGAGCCTCAGGGCATGGCCGACACGGTGGCCGACAAGCTCGGTGTCGTCAGGCGTCAGGCCAAGGGCGACCTCAAGCGCTTCAAGGAGTACATCGAGGCCCGCGGCAGGGAGACCGGCTCCTGGCGCGGCGAGGTGTAGGTCAGCGTCCGGTCGGGCGGCGGCAAATGGTCCCGGGCGCCGAGGGCGTCCCCAGACCCGCTCCTACCCGGTACACCCGGCGCGCGGAGCCGGCCGCGCGCCGTGCGTCGGGGAGGACCACCTGAACGACACGGTCGGACACGCGCCTATTCGGTGGCGCGCGGGGTGGATCATCGGGTAAGCAAGGCCGGGGCCCAGTAACGGGGTCGCCGGCGCACCACGGGGTGCGCCGTAGCAGCAGCACGTGAGGGACGAACACAGTGGCATCTGGCGTTGTGAAGTGGTTCAACTCCGAAAAGGGCTTCGGCTTCATCGCACAGGACGGGGGCGGACCGGACGTGTTCGCCCACTACTCCAACATCGCGGGCAACGGCTACCGCGAGCTGGTGGAGGGTGAGCACGTCACGTTCGACGTGACGCAGGGGCAGAAGGGCCCCCAGGCGGAGAACATCGTCCGCGGCTGATCCCCGCGACCCGGGTGACCCGGTGTCGCAGCCGGCGACGGCGGGTCGGTGCGGTCGTGGCAGGGGCGGTACGGGATCCATCCCGTACCGCCCCCGGCCGTGTCCGGGCACAGGTCGGACGCGGCTACGGCGTGTGCGGCGGCGGTGGCCGACGGCCGTTCGCACCACCGCGGTTCGCGCCACCGACGTACGCGATCGGCGGCCCCGCCCACGTGTGCGGACGGCGGATCAGAACCCGGTGAGGGTGATCTTGCCGATCGCGGTGCCCGACTCCAGGATGCGGTGGCCCTCCCGGAGGTTGGCCGCGTTGACCGGGCCGAGGTCCCGGTGGGCGGTGGTGGTGAGGACTCCCGCGTCCACCAGGCGCGCCACCTTGCTCAGGATCTGGTGCTGCCGCACCTGGTCCGGCGTCCGGAACAGGGACCTGGTGAACATGAACTCCCAGTGGTAGGAGATGCTCTTGGGCTTCAGCACGCCGAGGGGCAGGGAGTCGAAGTCGTCGATGGCGACGATCTCCCCGAACGGTTGCAGCGCCTCGGCGTAGTCGGCGAGATTGCGGTCGGTGTTCGCCGTGCTGAACACATGCGTGAGCCCCTCCGGCGCCACCTCGGCGAGCTGGGGGACGAGCGGCTCACGATGGTTCACGATGTGCTGGACGCCCATCCGGCTGGCGAACTCGACGGTCTCGGGACGGGAAGCGGTGCCGATGACCGTCAGACTGGTCAGGGCACGCGCCATCTGCGCCGCGATCGCCCCGACGCCGCCGGCCGCGGCCGTGATCAGCAGTGAACCGCTGCGCTCCAGGCCGCCGTTCTGCAGGCCGAGCCTTTCGAAGAGGCCCTCCCAGGCCGTCAGGGAGGTCAGCGGGAGCGCGGCCGCCTCGGTGAAGTCCAGCGTGGCGGGCTTCAGGGCGACGATGCGCTCGTCGACTGCGTGGAACTGCGCGTTCGCCCCCGGCCGGTCGATGGCGCCGGCGTAATACACCTCGTCACCGACGGCGAACATCTCGACCCGGTCGCCGACCGCCACGACCGTGCCCGCCGCGTCCCAGCCCAGCACCTTCGGCTCGCCGCCCGGGTCGTTCCCCTGGCGCACCTTGTAGTCCACGGGGTTGAGCGCCACGGCCTCGACCCGTACCAGCAGGTCGTGCGGGCCGGTCTGGGGCATGGGAAGCTCGAGGTCGGTCAGACTCGCCTCGTCGGTGACCGGCAGGCTCTTGCGGTATCCGACGGCACGCATCGTGGCATTCTTCATGGGTGACTCCGATCGCGGTGGGATGCTGGGCACTGCAGTGAAAACGGCGACACAGCGTGACGGCTACGCCGGGTCGGGCCGCAGTGCCGTCCGGAAGCGGCGCTGATAAGCGGCCGGGCTGATGGCCATTTTCTTCACGAATACTCTGCGCATGCTCTCGTAACTCGGAAATCCCGCGAGAGACGCCACCTGGGTCGCGGTGTGGCCCTGGTCGAGCAGGGCCTTCGCCATGTCGAACCGGATGCTTTCCACGTAGCGGGCCGGCGTGGTGGACATCTCGTCGCGGAAGAGCCGGGTGAGATGCCGGCTGCTCAGGTTCAGGTGCTTGGCGAGTTCACCGACCGAGTGGTCGCCCGCGGGATCGGCCGCCACGAGGTCGGCGATCCGCCGGATGGCCGGAGAGTGCGGAGCAGGTCTCTGCAGCGGGGCCGAGAACTGCGACTGACCGCCCGCACGCTGCAGATAGACGACGAGGGAACGCGCGACGTCGCGGGTCAGATCGGGGCCGTGGTCCTCCTCGACGAGGGCCAGGGCGAGGTCGATCCCGGCGGTCACCCCGGCCGAGGTGTAGGTGGCGCCGTCCTGGACGTAGATCGCATCGGGGACGACGCTGCTGCTCCGGCATCGGGCGGCGAGCTCGTGGGCGACCCTCCAATGTGTGGTCGCGCGCTTGCCGTCCAGGAGACCGGCGGCGCCGAGGACGAACGCCCCGGTGCAGATGGACGCGATCCGTGTGGCCTCGCCGGCCAGGGTCCGCGCGGCCTGGACCTGGTCGCGGGCGACGGCCTCGCGCGGGTAGCGGTCCGTCCCGACGACCATGAAGGTGTCCGGGGCGGCTTCCCCGGCGGCGCCGGCGACGGCGATCCGGATCCCGGCGGAGGAGGTGACGTCGGCGCCGGTCGGCGAGACCAGCACCACCTCGTACGCGGCCCCGAACCGGTTCGCCTCCGCGAACACCTCCGCGGGGCCGGCCACGTCGAGCAGCGTCACCCCGTCGTAGACGAGGATCACGACGCGATGCGCCGCGGAGTCCGCCTCCCGCCGCTCCGCCTGTCCGGATCCGTGGGCCTCACGGCCAAAGTGGGGTGGCGCGGAGGGCCCGGTGGTCGGCAGGGTGGAAGACGGAAACACCGTCCATTCATAACACGCGCATGTCGGGAAGTGCAGAGCCGATGTCCGAGATCATCGCCGGGGTCGAAATTCCGGAAACAGCCGCGGCCGCCGAGGCGACCCGAATCGTTCGGGAGATGACCGGCCCCCTCGTCTACCATCATTCGCGGCGCGTATTCGTCTTCGGCGCCATTCACGCTCGCCGGCTGAAGAGGGAGCCCGACCCCGAACTGCTCTACCTGTCCGCGATGTTCCATGACACCGGCCTCATGACGCCGTTCTCGGGTGCCGAGCAGCGATTCGAGGTCGACGGAGCCGACCACGCCCGCGCCTTCATGCTCGACCACGGCTTTTCGGCCGCCGCCGCCGACGTGGTCTGGACCGCCATCGCGTTGCACACGACGCCGGAGATCCCCGGACGGATGGGCGCGGAGATCGCCCTGACGAATCTCGGCGTTCTGACCGACGTGCTCGGCCTGGCCCTTGACGAGCTGGCCCCCGCCCAGGTGGAGGAAGTCACCGCGGTCCATCCGCGGGGGGACTTCAAGAACCAGTTCCTCAAGGCCTTCGTCGACGGCCTCGGGTACCGCCCGGAGACCACGAACGGGACCGTGAACGCGGACATACTGGAGCACTTCGTCCCCGGCTTCCGGCGCACGACCACGGTCGAGCGCATCCTCGGCGCCCCCTGGCCGAGCTGATGACTGCGCCGTCCGTCCACCGGCACGGCGCCGGGCGGGGGCGGACCCCTCCTGCGCGCGCCCTGCCGCCGGGACCCCGACGACGGCCACGGCGAGCGCACGTCCACCGATCCACCGCGGCTGTCCGCCCCTTCGGCAGCCCTGCCCCAGAAAGGTCCACCCATGCAAGCCATCACCGTTCGCGACCGTGACGCCGGAGTCGGCGGGCTCGCCCTCACGGAGTTGCCGTACCCGCACACCTCCGAGAACGACGTCATCGTGCGGGTGCATGCCGCGGGCTACACGCCGGGGGAGCTGGAGTGGCCCGCGACCTGGACCGACCGGGCGGGGCGCGACCGGACACCGAGCGTGCCCGGGCACGAGCTGTCGGGCGTCGTGGCCGAACTGGGCTACGGGACGACGGGCCTGACCGTCGGCCAGCGGGTGTTCGGCCTGGCCGACTGGACCCGCAACGGCTCGCTGGCCCAGTACGTCGCGGTGGAGGCCCGCAATCTGGCCCCGCTTCCCGCGGACGTCGACCACACGGTGGCCGCGGCCCTGCCGATCTCTGGGCTGACCGCGTGGCAGGGCCTCTTCGAGCACGGCGGGCTCGTGACCGGCCAGACCGTCCTGGTCCACGGTGCGGCCGGCGGGGTCGGCTCGATCGCCGTGCAGCTCGCCCACGAGGCGGGCGCCCGGGTGATCGGCACTGGCCGCGCGGCCGACAGGGACACCGTGCTCGGCCTCGGCGCGCACGCCTTCGTGGACCTGCAGAACGACCGGCTCGAAGACGTCGGTGCGGTGGACCTCGTCCTCGACGTGTTCGGCGGCGACATCCTCGAACGCTCGACCGCCCTGGTCCGCACCGGCGGAACGGTGGTCACCATCGCGGCGCCGCCCTCTGTGCAACCTGACAAGGGCCGGGCCGTGTTCTTCGTCGTCGAAGTCGACCGGGCACGCCTCGAGGACCTCGTCCGCCGCGTCAGGGAGGGCCGGCTCAAGCCGGTTGTCGGGGACGTGCGGCCGCTGGACGAGGCGCCCGACGCCTTCGCCCGTGTCGGGCGTCGGCTTCCCGGCAAGACGATCATCCGGATCACGGAGGACTGAACGAGGCCGGGGCACTGCCGCGGGACTGCGCTTCGGGCCCGGCCGCCGGCCGGGCCCCAGGCGCACGTCGGCGCCTGCCTAGAGGGACGCCATGACCCGGGCCGCGGCCTTGTCGCTGGCGTGGCCCTCGAGCGCCGCCCACTCGGCGACGTCGAAGGGCCAGCGCGGGCTCGCGTAGGCGATGACCACATGGCGCCCGTCCTGGCGGACGGTGTGCTGAGGATCGCCAGGCTCGGATCCGGCCGCCACGACAGCGGCGGCCGAGGAGTCATTGCGGCACTTGAGGCGGGTTTCGGGCATGTCAGCGCTCCGCGTTCGCTGGTCGACATCCTGGGAAATGCTCGTGGGGAGCCTAACCCGAGAGGAGATCGACTTCCTCCCGTAAGCCGCATTCGGCGCAGAAAAGCAGCGGACGGTGACGGTCACCCCTCAGCAGCCGGCACGAAGGCGCTGTCGCCCAGGGCAGCGGGCGGAGCGCCCGGGAGGATGCGGAAGAGGTGGCGGGTCCCGGTCAGTGCCAGGACGCGTTCCGCCTGGTGCCGCAGGCCGGTGAGCTCGAGCGAGCCCATCTCGGCTTCGGCGCGCAGGCGGAGGCTGAGCAGCATGTTCAGACTGGTGGAGCCGATGAAGGTGACGTCGGAGAGGTCGACGCGCAGCGTCCTGCCGCCGAGCGGCAGGGTGTCGGTGACCGCGGTGACACGGGGGCACGTGTCGAGGTCCAACTCGCCGGTCAGGATGATCGTCGTCAGCTTGCGTTCTTCGCTGACGGTGATGCCGAGGTTTTGCATACAGGTCGCCGATTCGGGTCGAAGCCCATCACGGTCGACTCCCGCTGGGAAAGCGGCCGTAGTGCAGGCGACGCATTGCCGCCCGAAGTCGAGCGAGACCACCCGCACCGGCCGTCGGCCACGGAATGTGACCGTTCGGTGGCGCGGGGTCCCTCACCAGGCCAGGCTGGTTACCTCGAGCCTGGCACACCGCTGCCGGAAGCACCAGTCCCCGCCCCTGACCGACGGGCGCGACGACACGGCCCCGGCGGTCGTTCCGTACCGCTCTTCGAAACAGCCAGGCAGGGCGGCTGTCTGCTGGGGTTAAAGTCATCAGCGGCGTGACGGGACGACAGAGGGAGCGGCGGTGGTGGGGCGGGATACCGATGCCGGCGAGGTCCAGGCGCTGTCCGCGCCGCGGTTCGTCGGGCGGGAACGCGAACTCGCCGCCCTGGGCGAGGCGCTCGGGCCGTCCCCCTCGGTCGTCCTCCTCGACGGTGAGGCGGGCATCGGCAAGACGCGGCTGCTGCGCGAGTTCCTGGCGCGGCAGGCCGAGAGAGGGCGGCGGGCCCTCGTCGGCGCCTGCCCGGAGCTTCGGGTGCCGTACACGCTCGGGGCGGTCGTGGACGCGGTGCGCGACGGCGTCGACACCATCGCCGGACTGGGGCTGAGCGGGCTGGGCGGGGCGCTGCGGCCCCTGTTCCCCGAGTGGGCCGACGATCTGCCGCCGGCGCCGGAGCCGCTGGAGGACCCGACCGCCGCCCGGCACCGGTTGTTCCGCGCGTTCGTCGAGCTCCTCGGCCGGCTCGGCGTCGCGGTCCTCGCGCTCGAGGACGTGCACTGGGCTGACGAGGCGACCCTGGAGTTCCTGCTGTTCCTGGTATCCCGCAGGCCGCAGACGGTCAGCGTGGTGTTGACCTACCGGCGGGACGAGGTGCCGCCCGACTCGCTGCTGCTGCGGCTGACCTCGCGGCCGCCTGCGGACGCGCACCTGATCAGGCTGACGTTGAAGCCGCTGGACGTCGACGGGACGGCGTCCCTGGTCTCGTCGATGCTGTCCGGGGAACACGTCTCGAAGGAGTTCGCGGCCTTTCTGCACGCGCGCACCGAGGGCGTTCCTCTGGCGCTGGAGGAGTCGGTGCGGCTGATGCACGACCGGGCCGACCTGATCCGCCGGGACGGCGGGTGGGCGCGGCGCCGCCTGGACCGCATCGACGTCCCGCCGACGATCCGCGACGCCGTGCTCGACCGCATCGGCCGGGTCGGACCCGACACCCGGGCCGTTCTGTACGCGGTGTCGGTGCTGTCCTGCCCGGCCGACTACGAGACCCTGCGCGCCGTCACCGGCCTGCCGGACGACCGGTTCGCCGCACAGGCGGCCGAAGCCCTCGGCGGCGGCCTGCTGCGCGAGGTCCGGCCCGGGCAGTGGTCCTTCCGTCATTCGCTGGCCTGCCACGCCGTGTACGACGCGATACCCGCCGAGGAACGGCGTGCCATGCATCTGCGGGCGGCCCGGGCCCTTGAGCGGTGCCCGCTGCCGCCCGTGGCGCAGCTGGCCCGGCACTTCCGGCTCGCCGGCGAGGTCGAGGCGGCGTGCCGGTACACGGAGCAGGCGGCCGACCAGTGCGTCCAGTCCGGGGACGTGGCCACCTCGGCCCTGCTGCTGCACAGCCTCGCCACCACCGTGGCCCTGCCGGCGGAGTCACTGGTGCGGCTGGTCACGAAGATCCAGTTCCAGGCGCTGTCCGGTTCCGACCCGTACTCGCAGATCATCGAAGCGCTCCGAACGGCCCTCGACCACCAGGTCCTGACGCCGCGTGAGCAGGCGTCTGTGCGCTTCCAGGTGGGCCGGGTGCTCATGGCGGCGGGCGAGATCGAGGCGGGCCGCGGTGAGATCCTCGAGGCGGTGCCCGACCTCTCCCCGCACTCCGCCGAGGCGGCGCGCGCCCGCATCCTGCTCGCCCTGCCCCTCGGCCACGCACTCCCCGTGACGGAGCACCTGCGGTGGCTGCGGGAAGCGCCGCCGGCCCGCTCGCTGTCGGCCGTCGACCGTGTGCACCTGTCTGTGGAACGCGCCTTCGCGCTGCTGATGCTGGGCGAGGAGGCCGGGTGGGAAGCGGCCCGGCTCATCCCGGAGGAGGTCCGCGACCTGCGGGAGGCGTCCGTCGTCGCGATCGGCCACACGAACGTCGGCGAGGAGGCGATGCGGTGGGGACGGTACGACGAGGCCAGGGCGCGGCTGGCCACGGCCCAGGCACTCGCCGAGCGCCATCAACTGCTGGACTACCTCGACAGCATCGCCTCCTGCCGGGCTCACCTCGACTGGTTCACCGGTGCCTGGACGGGACTCGCCGAACGGATGGGGCGGCTGGCCGACGACGACCGGGTGCGGTGGAAGGACCGGTGCGAGGCCGCTCTGGTGGCGGGCCTGCTCCTGGGGGCCGCGGGGGACCGTGCCGCGGCGGAGGAGCGCCTGCGCTTCGCCGGACGCGACGATCAGCAACGCATCGAGGCCGCGGCCGCGTTGGCGCGGATGCGGCTGCGCGAGGGCAAGGCCGGTGAGGCGCTCCGGCTCACCGACGAGGTGGCCGAGACCGCCGTCGGCAGCGGAATCTGGACCAGGGCGGTCGAGCTCGCCCCGGTGCGGGTCGCGGCCATGGCGGCCGCCGGTCGGATCGGGTGCGCCACCGAGCTGGTGGACTCCTTCGAGAAGGCGCTGGGTGACCGGGACGCCCCGGCGGCGCAGGCGTCCCTGGTCCTGTGCCGTGCGATCCTGGCGGAGGCCGACGGCCGCTTCACGGACGCCGCGGCGCTGTTCGGCGCGGCGGCCGCCGCGTGGGAGGCGCTGCCGCGCCCGTACGACGCCCTGCTCGCCCGGGAGCGGGCCGCGCACTGCCTGCTCGCCGACGGCGGGGACGAGGCCGGGTTGCCGCAGCTGTCCGACGTCGCGCGGGCACTGTCGGAACTCGGCGCCCGCCATGACGCCGACCGCATCGGCCGGTTCCTCACCGCGCAGGGGGGCGAGGCCCCCGCGGCGGTGCGCGGCCGGGGGCGTCCGGGCTACGGCGACCGGCTCTCGCCGCGAGAGGTGGAGGTGGCCCGGCTGCTGGTCACTGGTTTGACGAATCGTCAGATCGCCGAGACCTTGGTGGTGTCGACGCAGACCGTCGCCAGCCAGGTGAAGTCGGCGATGCGCAAACTGCGCGTGACCTCGCGGACGGCACTCGCGCTCAAGGTCGTCGAGTCCGGCATCGCGGGGGAGGTGCGGCGGCCGTCGTCCCCCGGCGACGAGTAAATTCCGGGTGCCGTCGCCACGAACGAAGAATTTCGCGGGCCGGGCGGCGGGATTAAATCCCGCATCTGGCCAATCGAGGCCCGGCCGCGTCCGGTTGCACACTCGTGCCATGGTGCCCGCACAACAGCCGTCCCCCGAACCGGTCGATGACCCAGCCGGTTCGCCACGCCGCGCAGAGGACGGACCGGTGCCCGCACGACCGCGGGCCGAGCCGGACGACGCCCCGACCCCCGAGGGCGCGGGCCGTGACGTCGTCGGCGGCGAGTACGAACCGCTGTAGCGCGGAGGCCGTCGCCGAACCGTGAGCGCCGTCGGCGCCGGGTGCCCCCGAGTCTGCTGTCCGGACGCGGAGTCCTCGCCCGGACCTGGAGCCCGATCGATGGCGTCCTGCGTGGTTTTTCTCTAATGCTCCGTCAACCTTATTCAGGAGAGCCATAGATGAGGCCAAGTGCAAGAAAGCGCCCAGGCAGACGTCTCGGCGCGTTGACCGTCGGTCTGACCGTCCTCGGCATGGTCGTGTCGACGACGGCGACCTTCGCCGCCGAGCCCGCCGAGCCTGCCGCCGCGCAGACGCCGAAGGCCGGCGTCGCGCGGACGGGCAGCCCGACGGCGGGCGCGGACGGCGACCTGGCGCGGATCGTCGCCGCGTCCGGCGGGTCCGTCCCGGTCACGCTGATCACCGGTGACAAGGTGCACCTCGGCGTCGGCGACGACGGCAAGCCCGTCGTGCGGGACATCGACCGTGCGGCGCGGCCCGACGGACCTCCGGTCGTGTTCCACACCCTCACCCGCCAAGGCAAGGTCTACGTCGTACCGGACGACGCCCTCGCCCTGGTCGGCCAGGGACTGCTCGACTGGTCGCTGTTCGACGTGAGCGAACTGGCGACGCTCACGGCGGCGGGCAAGGGCGCCACGGTGCCGGTGCTCGTGACCTACACCGGCACCTCGGGCGCCGAAGCGGCGCGCAAGGTCGCCGGGGCGTCCGGCGGGAGGGCGCTGCCGAGCATCAACGGCCGCTCGATGAACGTCGACGACGACGGACGGTGGTGGAAGGACGTACGGGGCAAGACGGCCGCCACGTCCGCCGCCGCCCGGTCCGCCGGATCCCTGGCGGGCGTCAAGAAGGTCTGGCTCAACGGCATGTCCCATGTCGACCTCGAGCAGTCGGTTCCGCAGATCAGCGCGCCCGTCGCGTGGGAACGCGGCTACGACGGCACCGGGGTGACCGTCGCGGTGCTGGACACGGGCATCGACGCCACCCACCCGGACGTGGCCGGAAGCATCGTCGGGGCGCTCGACTTCACCGGCAGCCCCACGGGCCCCAAGGACGGGCACGGGCACGGCACCCATGTGGCGTCCACGGTCCTCGGCAGCGGCGCCGCGTCCAAGGGGCTGCGCAAGGGTGTCGCCCCCGGCGCCAAGCTGCTGGTCGGCAAGGTCTGCGACGACGCGGGGCAGTGCCCCGACGACGCGGTCATCGCGGCCATGGACTGGGCCGCCCACTCGGGGGCCAAGGTCGTCAACATGAGCCTGGGCGGCGAGCCGACCGACGGCACGGACCCGAAGAGCCAGGCGCTCAACGAGCTGAGCCGCGCCACGGGAACGCTGTTCGTGGCCGCGGCCGGAAATTCGGGTTTTGTCGCCCAGAAGGTCGTCACCCCGGGTTCCGCCGACGAGGCCCTGACCGTGGCGGCCGTCGACAAGAACGGCGACATGGCCGGTTTCTCCAACCGCGGACCGCGGATAGGTGACGGTGCCGCCAAGCCCGACATCGCGGCGCCCGGCGTCGGCATCGTCGCGGCGCGCGCCGCGGGCACGTCCATGGGCGCGCCGGTGGACGAGTACTACACCGCGTCCGACGGCACCTCGATGGCCACCCCGCACGTGGCAGGCGCCGCGGCGATCGTCGCCCAGCAGCACCCGGACTTCTCCGGTCAGCAGATCAAGGCGCTGCTGATGGACACCGCCGACGACCTGGGGCACGACCTGTACGCCCAGGGCGCCGGCCTGGTGGACCTGGCGACAGCCACCAACCCGCGGGTCGTGCCGAAGGGCAACCTGAACTTCGGCCGCGAGGCCTACCCGCACGCGCCGGTGACCAAGAAGATCACCTACACCAACCGCGGCGACGAGGCGACCACGTTGCATCTCACGATGCCGGTCTCCTTCGCCGACGGCACGCCCGCCAGGTCCGGCCTGTTCACTCTCAGCGCGGACAAGGTGGTCCTCCCGGCGGGCGGCTCCGCCGAGGTGTCGGTGACGCTCGACGGCAGTGTGCTGGGCACCGACGGGGCGTACGGGGCCTACAACGGGGTGCTGACCGCCCGGGACGACTCGGGCGCGATACGGCTGAGCTCGGGCGTGCACAGCTTCGTCGAGGACCAGAAGTTCCCGCTGACGGTGAAGGTCGTCCCGCCCGCGGGCGCCACCGACGTCCGCTACGGCACCGCCACCTTCATGCCGGTCGACGACAAGGTCTACCTGCACCCGGCCCTTGTGGACACCGCCACCGGCGCGGAAACCGTGACGGAGCAGCTCTTCCGCGGCGCCTATGCGGCGGAAATGCCCGTCAGCTGGCGGGACGCATCGGGTGAGTGGCAGCAGGCCGCACCGTTCGCACCCGAGGTGAACCTCACCAAGGCGACCACGGTCACCCTGGACCTGCGCGAGGCCAAGCCGCTGAGCGTGCGGTACCCGGAGTCGACCGAGACCTACTCCGCGTCCGCAACCGCCAACCGGGTCTCGGCGACCGGCGCGTGGTCGCACAGCACGGTGCTCCAGGCGGACTACCAGGCCGGCGAACCGCACTGGTGGGTGCTGCCGACCGGCAAGGTGAGCATGGGCGCCTTCACCCATGACTTCTACAGCTCGCGGACGACTCCCGTCGTCACCCTGCGGGCCACCGGCGGCGCCGCGCCCATCAGCCTGTCCGCTCGCTATGTGACCCCTGACGTCTCGCTGGGCGAGACGCAGATGTGGTTCGGCAACGACGGCGACCCGGTCTTCCGTGAGGCCGCGATCCCGGTCCCGCGACTGCCGGTCAAGGGGCACCTCCCGGTGGTCTACGGGGGAGGCGGGTCCGCCGCCGAGCTGGCGGACGTCGACGCCCGGGGCAAGCTCGTCCTTCTGACGCCGTCCGACATCTGCGCCGGCACGTGCGACTTCACCAAGCTGCGCGACGAGCGGGTGGCGGCGGCGGCCGCCGCCGGCGCCGTCGGCGTGCTGGTCGCGGCCCCGGAGCTCACCTCGCTGGGCCGTCCCTCGGAACTCGACCAGTGCCTGGTCGGGCCGCAGAGCTGCCCGGCGCTCCAGACGTACGGCGCCCTGCCCGTCGTGAGCGTGCCCTACGCCGAGGCCGAGGGACTGATCAAGCGCCTCAAGGCCGACCGGGGGCAGGTCAAGATCGATCTGGGCGGCAGCGCCGTGCCGAAGGTGTACGTCGCCCGGTACCACGACGAGGGGCAGATCCGGCCGAACGACTACCGGGTCGAGAAGGGCGACCTGGACAAGGTCGACCTCTCCTTCCACGCGGCACGGCCCGGAGTGGTCCACCAGCTGAGCTGGATGCAGCACCTCAAGGCCACGCCCAACACCTCGCAGGTGTCCCTGCCCCAGCCGGCGACGCAGCAGAGCATGACCGTCTTCGTCAAGCGGCAGGACGACGCGATCAGCCGGTTCACCGCATCCTGGGCCGAGCCCGGAACGGACTCCTTCCTGGAGCACAACCGCCAGGAGATGAGGGACATGGTCCTCACGGGCAGCGACGCCATCCACTGGAACGCGGGCCCCTCCGTACCCGGAGCGGTACCGCAGGTGCGGACCGAGTCCGGCTTCACGGTCCCGGTCGGACTGTGCGCGGGCTGTCGGCAGGGGGACACCTTCTATCCCACTGTCTACCTGACGGGCAGCGGGGGCGGGCGCCAGGCGCTCATCGGCATCATCGGCGACGAGCTCATCCAGCACACCTTCTCGGATGTCCCGAGCTGCGGGCCGGTCGTCTCGCCCACCTTGCCGAACCTCGACTACACCTGCGACGTCAAGCTGCGCGACGCGTCCGGTGACGAGATCGAGCGCCGCACCGAGCACCTCCCCGACGAGAGCTACGAGCTCCCCCTGTGACGGCACCCCAACACCTCAAGGAGACCTACACGATGAACACCGGTGTGCCATCAGCACGGCGCCGCAGAGGAGCCCTCGCGGTGCTCGCCGCCGCGGCGGTGCTGGCGCTCTCCGGCTGCAAGGGCGGTGACCTCGTCTCCTACGACCTGCCGGCGAAGTCGGCCCGGTACACGTTCGAGGCGCAGACCGACGGCGTCAAGACGGTGTGGGAGTACACCTCGGCCACGGCGACCAAGAACGGCGCACCGTCCCTGAGCCCGTGCATGGGCGATGTGCTCGGCAGCAACAAGGCGGCGTGCCGGCCGGAGCCGCTGATCTTCCTGCGCTACGACTTCGACCTGGCCCTGGACAACACCGCCCCGGCCGGCAAGAAGCACGAGATCACCGTCGTCGCCTACTACCAGGAAAGCCTCACCGCCTTGCCCAAGGTGACGTCCCTGAAGGCGGAGACCACCTTCGACGGGGGCAGGACGTGGCACCCGGCGACCACCAGGGCCGCCGGCAAGGACACCTTCACCGCGACGATCGACAACCCCCTGCGGGACAAGGCCCCAGGCGGTGTCGGACTGAGGATCAGCGCGACCGACAGCCAGGGCGACACCGTCAGGCAGACCATCCCGACGGCGTACACCCTGCGCTGACGGGGATCCGCACGACGCAGGCAGGGCCCGCCGGAGGTGACCGGCGGGCCCTGCCGTGCGGTTCGGGACTACTTGAGGAGGTAGGCCTTCACGACGGTCTGCCGGAAGGAGTTGCCGGCGGTGTCCTTGACGTACGTGCGGAAGCTGACGGATCCGCCCTTGGCGTTGCGCGGGTGGTCCACGGTCACGGTGCGCTCGGTGCCGGAGCCGGCGACCTCGGCCGGGCGCCAGGTCCTCCCCTCGTCGTAGGAGACCTCGGTGGTGAAGGTGCGGATCGCCACCTCCGCGGCGCCCACGGGACGCTGGATGACCACCGGCACGCGGAGCTTGTGCCCGGCCCGGGCGCGGTTCCACTCGTCGAGCTCGGGGGCCATGCGCACCGCGTACAGCGGCAGCGCCTGACGTGCCGTCGGGGTCTGCGACCGGAACCGCCACTCGGCCCGCAACTGCGTGGAGACGGAGCTGCGCGGGGCCAGATCGCGGTCCTGCTCGAGCGTCAGGCGGTAGTCGGCGGGCTCGGTGTCCTCCGGCACGGCGGCGTACCCGTAGAGGTAGGGGACCTCCTCGCCGTTGCGTGACAGCTCCCACTTCGGCTCACTGCTGCTGCTTGTCCCGGCCAGCAGGTCCATGCCTCCGTTGGCGGCCTCCTGGACGCCGAACCACATGTCACCGCCCTCGCGGTAGGTGTCCATCTGCTCGGGCGAGAAGCCGACGGCCTGCACCGCCTGGTTCCAGCGCTCCTCGAACGCGCCCCCGGCCCGGTAGCCGCGCAGGGTGCTCAGGTACATCTGTCCGCGCGGGCTGTCCGGGTCGAAGATGTTCCACTGGTCGAAGCCGGTCTGCCAGCGCAGGCCATCGGCGGCCGAGAAGTAGTCGACCCGCCGGTCCGGCAGGCGCAGCCCGTCCATCCGCTGCAGGGGGAACCGGACGTTGTCGACGTACATGTAGAGCAGGCGCGTCGCGGTGGTGCCGGGCGCGGTGGCGGCGAAGGTGGTGGTCACCGCGGCCAGTTCGGACTTGCGGGGACGGTAGCCGGGGTCGGCCGGGATGGCGCCGTGCACCGGCCGGGTCAGGTAGTAGGCGGAGGAGGGGTTGCCGCCGCCCGGGGCGGGTTCGCCCCAGACCGAGCTCACCAGGTAGGTGAACGCGGAGTCCTTGGCCCGTGCCGTGGGGGTGGCGTACAGGTTCTCGATGTGGTCGTCGCCGACCGCGTCGTTCACGGTGACGGACAGCAGTTCGTCACCCTGGCTGATGGTGCCGATCTCCGTCGAGATGATCCGGGCGGTCCGGCTGGGGGCGGAGATCGTGACGGGCTTGGCGGCACGGGCGTCGATGACCGCCGACCGGTCGGCGGTCGTGACGACCTTCGGCACACCCACGACGGTGGCCTCGGTGAAGTCGCCGTCGAAGAAGAAACCGCTCACCGAGTAGGTCCCGTTGGGCAGGCGCAGCGCGGTGCCGGCCTTGCCGAGCAGTTCGCGCTCGTAGGTCCTGCCGTCGGCGGAGTCGATCAGCAGGTAGGCGTACTCGGGGGCCTCGCCGGCGCGGTCCTTCAGCTCCAGGCGCAGCTCGTGGGAGGGCTGCTCCAGGTCCATGCCGAACGGGACCCGGACCGACACACCGCCGTCGGTGGTGGTCGCGCGGACGACACCGCTGTAAGCGGCGTACGCGGTGGTGGCCCGCGGGTCCACGGTGAGGGTCACGTCCGCGCTTTCGCCGGCCGGCACGGTGACCTGATCGGCGCTGAGCCGGAAGAGCCCCTGCGGCGCGGGCTCGCCGAGTCTGCCGTGGCGCGCGGTGTGCGTCAGGTGCAGGGTGACCGGCGCGGTGCCCGGGTTGCGGTAGGTGATGGTCTCGGCCACCGGCGGCCGTTCGCCGTCGGACCACTGGAGGAGGCCGAAGTCCAGGGCGGTGGGCTCGGCGGTGACCTGCTGGTCGACGGCGCGGGCGAGGTCGACGCGGCCCGCGCCCTGGTAGTAGGCGCCGAGCTCCTTGGCGCCGGCGGTGGAGTGCATCAACTGCCGCTTGACCTGCTCCGGAGTCCAGTCCGGGTGCTGCTGGAACATGATGGCCGCGGCGCCGGCGACGTGCGGGGTGGCCATCGAGGTGCCGCTCATCGCGACATAGCCGTCATCGGCGGAGGTCCCGCCGGCCATGGCGGCGGTGACGTTCACACCCGGGGCGATGAGGTCGGGCTTGAGCCCCGAGTCACCGGTGCGCGGACCGACCGAGCTGAACTCGGCGCGGTCGTCGTCGGCCTCGGCGGCGCCCACGGCCAGGGCCCGGTCGGCGGAGGCCGGCGAGGAGACCGGGCTGCTCGCCCCGTTGTTGCCGGCGGCTGCGACGACCAGCGTGCCGTAGTCACGCGTGACGGCCTCGATCATGGCCTCCATCGCGTCGGTGTCGGGGGTGTCGGTATCGCCCAGGCTGAGGTTGACCACCTTCGCGCCCTGCCGGGCGGCCCAGGCGAGCCCCTCGATGACGGCGGAGTTGTCGCAGCTGCCGTCCGCCGTGCAGACCTTGCCCGCGAGGATCCGCGCCCCGGGCGCCACACCCTTGTACCGGCCCCCGGAGGCCGCACCAGAACCGGCCACCGTGGACGCCACATGGGTGCCGTGACCGTTCCGGTCGGCGGCGTCCGGCTCGCTGGTGAAATTCGCCGAGTCCACCACCAGCCCCTTCAGGTCCGGGTGGTTCGGGTCGTAACCGGTGTCCAACACCGCGACCTTGACCCCGTCACCGGTCAGGCCCTTCTCCCACGCGTGCGGCGCGCCGACGCGCGGCACCGTCGTGTCGAGCTGCACCTTGGCGCGGCCGTCGAGCCACACCCGGCGCACCCCCGCGCCGAAGGCCGCCGCGCCCGCCTCGCCGGGGGCGATGCCCTTCCAGAAGGCGCCCGCGTCCTCGCGGCGTTCGGACAGCGTGGCGAAGGAGGTCCCGGCGATGGTGTCGACCTCGCCGGCGCCCGCCGCGGACAGCCGCCGCTGGGCGGTGGCGGCGTCACCGGTGTACTGGACGATCAGCGGCAGACTCTCGCGCCGCCCGTGCTCGCCGTTCGCCAGCGCCGTGACGTTGAACAGCGCACGGTCCACGCGGTCCGCGGCGAGCAGCGGCAGCGCGTCGACGGGTATGACCGTCCACTCGCCGCGGTGCTGCCGCTTGACGAACCTGATGTCCGCGCGGCCCTCGGCGGGCTCGACCGACACGCTCTGCCTGCCCGAGGGGTCCGTCTCGAGCGTGACCTTGTCCCCTGTGATCAGGGTGACCTGCCGCCGCGCGGTTCGGTCTCCTTCGGCCTGGCCCTGCGCCGTCACGGTGCCCGGCCCGGTTCCGTGGGCGGTGCCGGGGGTCACGGTCAGTCCCGCCAGCAGGGCCGCGAGGGCCGCCGCCGCCACCAACTGCGGCCGGGGGCTTGTGACACCCGTCCGCCATCTGTTGTCCATGTGCCTCATGGGGGCAGCGTGACCCCCGGTGCCCGCCGTGGTCAGCCCCATGGAGCTGGCGTTCACAGGACAAGTCACCTTTGCGCCACGGCGCGCAGCGTCCGACGGGGCCTCGCGCGGTCGAGAGGCCGACGCGGTCGGCCGGCCCTCGTCGCCGTCGCGCCGTCACATTCGTGCGAGCGGCCTCGTCTACGTGGTGTCGGAGCCCGTGCGCCCGCCCGTCCCCGTAGTGCGAGGAGAACCCACGATGACCGGTCAGCCGACCGCTGAGGACCTCACCTGCCCGGCCGACGCCGAGGAATCGGCGGTCGACGACCTCACCCGCCTCGTCGAGGCCGTCGCCCGCTCCACCGGCGACTCGCCGGAATCGGTCGTGGCGGGGCTGTCGGACGACATCGTGGCCGGGCTGTTCGTCTTCCTTCGGGCGCACCGCGCGGACGAGGCCGGCCGGCGCGCGGCGCGGCAGCCCGGCGTGCGGTGAGCGCGGCCGGCTGCGGTCCTTGCACCATCGCTTATGCACTGGATGTATAGACGGCATGTATAGTCAGGGGTCATGGTCACCACTCTCGCGCCCCGCCGTGGCGGCACAGCCGCCGTCCAGGCCGCCGCCGTGATGGCCTTCGGGCTGCTGCTCGGCTGGGCCACCTATCGTCTGCACGGCACCTCACCCTGGTTGGAGCGGGCGACCAACTCGTCGTCGACGTGGATCCTGTGGACGGCCGCTGCGGGTGCGCTGATCCCGGTGAGGGCCCTGGCCGTCTGGGGTGGCGCGGCGATGATGCTCGCCACCTGCTGCGGCTACTACACGGCATCCGCACTCGGGCACACCTTCGGAGCCGGGGGGCTGGGAACCGCCGCCGTGTGGGGTGCGGCGGGGCTCGCCGGAGGACCGCTGCTGGGATGGGCCGGATGGACGGTGCGGCGCGGGCAGGGCGCCGTCAGGGCCGTCGCCGGGGCCGTGATCGCCATGGTGGTGCCGGCTGAGGGCCTCTGGCTGGGGCTGACCCTCCGTTACTGGGGAGAAGCGGCCGTCTTCCTGTCCGCCGGCGCGCTGCTGACCGCCCTCCTGACCGTCTGCCTGGCGCGCGCCGGGGTGCGCCGCTTCTGGTTGTGCCCCCTGCTGACCCCGGCGGGCGCTTTCGTCCTCTACCTCGCCGAGCTCTACGTCCTCGACGCGCTGCTGTGAGGAGGGCTGAGGTGTCGGGCCCCGCCGCCTGCTTCCGGGTGGGGCGGGGCCGGGCGCCGGTGGGCGCGTCAGTCGAAGAGTTCCTCGACGAGGTCCTCCGCGGCCTCACCGCCGATCTCCTCGGCGATCTCCTCCACGATCTCCTCGACGATATCCCCGAAGATGTCGTCCATGTCCTGAACCCTCCCTGACTGTCGCGCGGCGCGCTGTCCACCGACCCGGACAAGCCCGTGATCGTCCGTTCAACGTACCGCTTCCGGGCGGGGGTTGCCGCATGCGGGCGGTGAGGCGCGGATCGCGTCAGAGGCCGTCGGCCGGCCTCGCCCGCCGCGCCCGCCGCGCCCGCGACGACTCCGGCCGCCGGCCGGAAGCCGCCCCGCCGTCCGCGGGAAGCCTCGTCGGCGGGCTCGCCCCCCTGGGTGACCCGCGATGGTGACGTCGCCTCGCCCGCGTCGCCCGCCGCCCCTGCCGCGCCCGCCTCGCCCGTCGCGGTCAGCGCGTGGCGACGGGTCGGCCCAGGTCGATCCACTCGCCGTTGCCCGCCGTGCGCAGGCGCCGGGCGAGACCGGCGTCGTCGAAGGCCCGCTCGATGTCGGAGCGGCCCTCGCTGAAGTGCGCCCATCCGTCGCAGTGAGCGGCCACCACCACCGGCGACCCCAGCACCGCGGCGGCGGCGCTGGCCCGCTGCGCGGTGAGCGTCAGCGGTCGGCCGCGCATCTTCGACGGCACGCGCGCGGCGCCCACGAACAGCACGGCCACGTCGACGGGCGGCATGCGGCGGGCGACCTCCGCCACCACGGCGAGTGAGGCGTTGTCACCGCTGACGTAGACGGTGGGGAGTCCGTCACCGGACAGGACGAAGCCGGTGACCTCGCAGTTCACATGGCCCTGCTCGTCGCGCTCCCCGTCGTCGGGGCCGTGCTGGGCGGGGACCGCGTGGACGGCGACGGTGCCGCCGGAGGGACGGGGGATCTCCACGCTCTCCCAGAGCGGCAGCGCCTGGGCCGGGGGGCCCAGACGCCGTGCTGCGGCGGGGCCGGTCAGCACCAGGGGCGTACCGAGGGCGAAGGCGCGGCCCCGCGTGTCCAGGTTGTCGGGGTGGAGGTCGTGGCTGACCAGGACGGCGTCCACCCGTCCGAGGTCGTCCTCCGCGGCCGCGGGTCCCGCGGTCTTGGTGAGGTATCCGTGCTCGCCCGGGTCGTCGAAGGTGGGATCGGCCACCAGGCGCAGCCCGCCGATGTCGATCACCGTGGTGGGTCCCCCGAGGACGCTGACCGCCCCCGGGTGGCGGGCGGGAGTGACCCGATCGTTCATGACGGCACCTTTCCGGTGGGGATGTCCCACCGTACCCGCTGACGCCGGTCCTGCCGTCCGTCGCCGCGTTCCGTCGCGCGGCCCCCACCGGCAGGCGCCCCGCGGCGGCGGCTGCCGCCCCGTCAGGGGCCGTGCGCCCTCGGACGCCGGGGTCGGCGACGGCCGGTGCGGCCGTCGGCACCCGGCGGAGCGGCAGGCCCGGCGAGCGGCTGGACCGAAGCGGTCGCTCGTCGCGGGTGACGGCAAATCAAACTACTTGCCCGTAATTTCCTTCAATGTTCTACTACTAATTGCACGGGCAAGCACCGCGGTGTGGGGACGCCCCTTGCCCGGAACATGGGGACGCGGCCTTGCGGTGATGAGCCACCGCGAGGCCGCACATGGCATGCCGTGCGGAGCCCGTTCTGTCGCGGCCCGTCACAGCACCTCGAGCAGGCGCTCGGCCAGTCGGACGGCGAAGGCCCGGTACCGCCCGGTTGCGCGCCTTCCCGGAGACGGGGGCCGCTTCGCTCCTGCGCTACTTGCCCGGCGTTCCGGAATCGCGCAGGGCCGAGAACGCGGCGCGCAGTTCCCTGGTGAAGATGCCGGGGACCTCCCAGGCCGCGAAGTGCCCGCCGCGAGGCGCCCTGTTGAAGTAGACGAGGTCGTGGTAGGCCCGTTCCGCCCAGCTGAGCGGTGCCTGGTAGATCTCGCCGGGGAACACCGTGATGGCCGCGGGGATCGACACCGACACGGCGTTGAAGTTGTTCGCGTTGTTCTCCCAGTACAGGCGTGAGGAGGAGACCGCGGTGTCGGTCAGCCAGTAGAGGCTGATGTCGTCGAGGATCTCGTCCTTGGTGAGCACTCGAAGCGGGTCGCCGTCGCTGTCGGTCCACGCGGCGATCTTGTCGTACATCCAGGCGGCCAGACCGGCGGGGGAGTCCGTCAGCCCGTAGCCCTCGGTCTGCGGGCGGGTGACCATCATCGCCGAGTAGCCCGAGCCCCTCTGGTAGAAGGCGTTGAGCTTGTCGTACGCGGCCTTCTCCTCCTTGGACAGGCCGCGTGGCGCCGGGTCCTGGCACTGCAGCTTCTCGGCGATGTCCGGGGGGACGGTGGCCGGCATGGTGACGTGGATGCCGATCAGGCCGGGAGGCTTCTGCGCCGCCATCTTGTCCGACACCACCGCGCCCCAGTCGCCGCCCTGCGAGACATAGCGGTCGTACCCCAGGCGCCGCATCAGCACCGCCCAGGCGCGGGCGATGCGATCGGGGTTCCAGCCGGTGGTGGTGGGCCGCTCGGAGAAGCCGTAGCCGGGCATCGAGGGGATGACGAGGTGGAACGCGTCCCGCGCGCGGCCGCCATGGGCGGTGGGATCGCTGAGCGGGCCGATGACCTTGAGGAATTCCAAGACCGAGCCGGGCCAGCCGTGGGTAAGGATCATCGGCAGGGCGTCCTGGTGGCGGGACCGTACGTGGATGAAATGGATGTCGAGCCCGTCGATCCTGGTCTTGTACTGCGGCAGCGAATTGAGCTTCCCCTCGATCTTCCGCCAGTCGTAGTCCTTCGCCCAGTAGCGCATGAGGTCGTGCATCGTGCCCAGTCGGACGCCCTGAGACCCGTCGCGGACGGTCTCACGGTCGGGCCAGCGCGTCGCATCGACGCGGCGGCGAAGCTCGGCGAGATCCGCTTCCGGGATGTCGATGTGGAAAGGCCGAACGCCGGCGTCGTCCGCCGCCGCCATCGCCGTCTCCGACCTGCGCGATGCCAAGCCGAAGGCCCCCGTGGTCGCGGCGGTCGTCACGGCGGCGGAGGAGAGCAGAATCTTTCGCCTGGAAAGCACATTGGAAAAGCCGGGCATGTCAGATCTCCGGTCGTCCCGATGATGGTGGGCAGTCCCGTGCCGCCTCCCTCATGGGCGTCGACGGACATGCCGCTCGGAATCGCCGCATGTCGAGGGAGCGCGGCGAGACGAGACGCTATGAGGCCTTTCCTGCCCCTGCAACTCGTCAGCGCGGGCCGGTACCCCGCGGCCCCTGGCGCCGCCGAGTGCTGACGCCGCCGACGTGTCATCGTGGTTCTCACGACGCTGCGGGCACGCGCGGGTCACCTCGCGCGGCCCGCGCCCGAGACGGCAGGGGAGACCGAGTGGCATCGTTGCGCGACTTCGCGGAGCTCGCCCGCACCGAGCAGGGCCTCGGCGTGGTGTCGACGCTCCGCGCCGACCGGAGCATCCAGTCCTCCGTGGTCAACCTCGGGGTCATGGGGCATCCGCTCGCCGATGGCGAGGTGGTGGCGTTCGTGACGTACGGCAGGGTCAAGCTCGGCAACCTCAGGGAGCGCCCGCGGCTCGCCGCCTGTGTGCGCTCCGGGTGGCGCTGGGTGACGGTGGAGGGCGCGGCCGGGATCATCGGCCCCGATGACCCGCACCCGGCGTTCGACGCGGACAGGACCCGCCTGCTGCTCCGCGAGATCTTCACCGCGGCGGGCGGCACCCATGACGACTGGGACGAGTACGACAGGGTCATGGCCGCGGACCGCCGGGCGGCCGTCCTGGTGCGCCCCGAGAGGGTCTACGGCGTCTGAACGCGTCCGCCGCCGCGCTCTGCCGGACCGCGACCGCGGACGGGGCACGCCGACGCCGCGGTCACGGCTCGGCCGGTGCGCGGGGCGGTGCGCTCGACGCAGGGTGACGCGGGGCACGGTGGGCTGTTGCGTACCCTTGCGGCATGCGCATGCGCCCCACATTGAGCTGGACGCCCACCGAGGACCTGCCGCCGGGCACCGCGGACGTCGGTCCCGTCGCCGAGGCGCTGGACGGCGGCGGTGTGCTCGTGCTCAGCGGGGCGGGCATCTCCACCGAGTCCGGCATCCCCGACTACCGGGGCGAGGGCGGCAGCCTGAGCCGGCACACCCCGATGACCTACCAGGACTTCGTCGGCGGCGCCCAGGCCCGGCGGCGCTACTGGGCCCGCAGCCACCTCGGGTGGCGTACCTTCGGCCGCGCCCGCCCCAACGCCGGGCACCGGGCGGTGGCCGCCTTCGAACGGCACGGACTGCTCAAGGGAGTGATCACCCAGAACGTCGACGGTCTGCACCAGGCCGCCGGCAGCGAGGGCGTCGTGGAGCTCCACGGGAGCCTGGCCAGGGTCGTCTGCCTCACCTGCGGCGCCCTCACCTCGCGCGGCGAAGTCGCCCGGCGGCTGGAGGAGGCCAACGCCGGCTTCGAGCCGGTGGCGGCGGGGATCAACCCCGACGGGGACGCCGACCTCACCGACGAGCAGGTCGGCGACTTCCTTGTCGTGCCCTGCGCGGTCTGCGGCGGCGTCCTCAAGCCGGACGTGGTGTTCTTCGGCGAGTCCGTGCCGCCCCGGCGGGTCGAGCACTGCCGCGAACTGGTCCGTGGGGCGACCGCGCTGCTCGTCCTCGGCTCCTCCCTGACGGTGATGTCCGGGCTGCGCTTCGTCCGGCAGGCGGCCGAGGCGGGGAAGCCGGTGCTGATCGTCAACCGGGACGAGACCCGCGGCGACCGCTACGCCCTCAGCCGGGTCGCGCTCCCGCTGGGGGCCGCCCTCACCGCCGTGGCCGACCGGCTGGGCGTCCCCCTCGACGGCCAGGAGGCTGGGGCCCCGGCGAACCGGTGACGGCGGGCCGGGGCCGTGCCGGGTGGGTGCGGCGCGAGCACGGGGCCGGTCCGTCCGCGGTCGTTCGCCGCCGACGGACCGGCCCACTGCTGCACGGATGCCCGGGGCCCTGAGAGGGCCCCGTCTCAGCGCAGGCCGAAGGCCCGGATCACCGTCTGGTGCACGGCGTTGCCCGCCGAGTCCTTCGCGGTCGCACGCAGTGAGACGAAGGACGCCTTGTGCGGGGCGTCCAGGCGGAAGCGGCCGTCCGCGCCGCCGCCGGCGGCCTTGTGCCAGGTCCGGCCGTCGTCGTAGGAGAGCTCCAGGCCGGCCTTTCCGATCGTGCCGGTGAGCCCGGCGCCCCACAGGTGGGCGGCGGTGACGGACAGGGCGTCGTGCCGTCCCGCGCGTCCCGCGGCGTCCGTGCCGACCCGGTAGTCGAGCTGCAGCAGCGGCAGAACTCCGGTGGCGGCGTCGGTCGGCGCCTCCGAGACGAAGTCCCACTCGGTGCGTGTCCGCGTGGAGTACGGGGTGTAGTCCACGTTCCGCTCACTGGTGACGACCAGCCTGTACGGCAGCTTGCCGGCGCTCGGCGCGTCGCCGAAGACGTTCGTGAAGTTCCCTTGTGCCAGTTGGGTGGCGCCCTGGTACAGGGTCTGCTGCTGGGTACCGGCCGGGTCCTGGTTCCACCCGACGTGGTTGCCGCCGCCCCAGCCCGGGATGTCGATGTACATCTGGTCGCCCTTGCGGGAGGGCGGGACGTTGTTGAAGAAGGTGTCGTTGAGGAAGGGGCGCTGGATCGGCTTGAACCACTCCTCGGACTGCCTGCTGCCGGCCCGGTAGGCGGTCCTGGCACCCTCCTCGAAGCCCACCGATTCGGCGTTCACTTGCTGGTGCCAGCTGACGCCGTCGGTCGACACCCAGTCGGTCCGCTTCCCGTTCGCGGGCTCCGGCATGAGGGGGCCGGAGGTCCAGTCGACGCCGTCGAGCCACTCGTAGCGGAACTCGCTGCCGGGTACGTCCCGCTTGGGGCTCGCGAAGGTGACGTCGATCCGGGCCAGGTTCTTCGCGTCGCCCTTGACCGTCATCTTCGACGGGATCTCGTTGTGCCAGACGTGCGCGAGGTCGTAGACGTACGGGCTCGCGGTCTCGGATTCGACGGTGATCGCGGTCTGGCCGGCCTCGACCTGCCGGATCAGCTGCTCGCCTTCGTCGGCGCCGAGCAGACCGACGTCGAGAGCGACGGCCCGCTGGCCCCATGGCGCGTAGGAGCGCAGCGGACGGCCGTACCCGTTCTCCACCACCAGCATGAGCTTCGCGCCGGCGGCGATCGCGTGTGCCGCCTGGTCGATGTCGCTGACCTCGTCGCTGTGCCGGACCACCACGGCCTTGCCGCGGGCGTCGAGGTGGGCGTAGTCCGCGCTTGAGCCCTGGCCCGCGAGGACCAGCGGCAGTTCGTGGGTTCCCCTGGCCAGCGGGGTGACGCCCTCCTGGCGGAGGATGCCGGTGAACTCGGTCGAGCGGGTGGACACCGCCAGCGCCGGCTTCTCGCTGCGCCAACGGGCCGTCAGCTGGAAGTCCCCGTGGGTGACCTTGCGGCTGGTGGGCTGCGCCCAGATGCTGTCGTAGTACACGCCGTCGGCGGACAGACCCGACCTGACGCCGTTCATCACGCGGTTGTAACCCAGCTTCTGGAACGTCACGTCACTGCGCTGCGGGGTGGTCATCTCGATGCGCTTGGCCTTGGACGCGTCGAACGTGACCGTGGCGTCGTGGTCCAGCATGACGTCGGGGTCGCCCAGCAGGGCCAGGCCCTTGGAACGGGGACCGCCGGCGCCCTGAACCTCCTGGTAGGAGAGCACCGAGTACAGGTCGTCAGGCAGGAACAGCTCCTCGGTGCCCGAGGGTCCGACGGACAGGATGAAAGGGTTCGTGTCGCCGGCCCGGAGCAGCCAGAAGTCGCCGGACGTGGGATTGCCCTCGGAGTCCTTGAACCTCAGGGTCAGTTTGTGCATCGTGGCGAAGCCGAGGGCGACGGCGGTGTGCGCCACGGGCCTGCCGACCGTGTCGGTCGCGATGATCCGGCCCGAGTAGTGGTTCCCGGAGGTGCCCGCGGCTCCGTCGATCGTCACCGTGACCTCGGCGGTGCCGTGTGCGGGCACGACCACGTGGGAGGCCGACAGGCGGAACATCCCGTCCGGGGCCTGCGCCGCGTCGACGGACAGGGTGAGCGAGACCGGCGTGGCGGTCATGTTGGTGTAGGCCACCGGGCGCGAAGTGGCGCCGCCCCCGGCCTGGGCCGCGTAGGCGGTGGCCGAGGCGAAGACTCCGGCCTGTGCTGCCGCCGCGACGTCCAGCCGGCCGCTCCCCGCCTCGAAGGCGTCGTATGCCGGGGTCTGCCGGGAGCTGCTGGCCAGCAGGTCCTTCAACTGCGCACCGCTGAGGTCCGGGTGGGCCGCGGCGAGCAGGGCGGCGGCGCCCGCGACGTGCGGGGTGGCCATGGAGGTGCCGCTCATCGACTGGTAGGCGCCCTGGCCGTTGCCGGTGAATCGGGAGTTGGCCGCGAGGATGTCGACGCCGGGGGCGGTGATCTCCGGCTTCAGCGCGCCGTCGATGCGGGGGCCCCGGCTCGAGAAGGACGCGAGGGAGTCGGCGGAGTCGACCGCGCCCACGGTGAGCGCGGACGTGGCCGTTCCCGGTGCGCCGACGGTGCCCGGACCTCCCACGTTGCCCGCGGCGACCACGAACAGCGCGCCGGTCTGGGCGCTCAGCCGGTCGATGGCCTGGCTTATCGGGTCGGTCCCGTCGGACGGCTGGTCGGTGCCGAGGCTCATGTTGATGATCTTGGCGTGCTGGTCGAGGGCCGCCCACTCCATGCCGGCGAGCGCATAGGAGATGTTTCCGCCGCCGGAGTTGTCGAGCACCTTGCCCACGTGCAGCCGGGCGCCCGGCGCGACGCCCTTCTCCTTGCCGCCGGAGGCCGCACCGGTGCCGGCGATGATCGAGGCGACGTGGGTGCCGTGCCCGGCATAGTCGTCGGTGTTCTCGTCCGGCACGAAGCTCTGCCGGCTGACGATGCGGTCCGCCAGGTCCGGGTGGCCCGCGTCGACGCCGGTGTCGAGGACGGCGACGTCCACGCCCTCGCCGGTGTCACCGCCCTGCCAGACCTGCGGGGCGCCTATCTGCGCGGTGCTGTCGGCGAGGTCGGCGCGGATGGGCGCGTCGAGCCAGATGTGCGCGATGCCGCCGCCGAAGGACGGCCGGGTGTTCCGGGCCCTGGCGCCGTCCCCTGTGGCCGTCCCGGCCACGGACTTCCAGAAGTCGTCCGCGCGCGAGCGGTCCGCGGTCAGGGCCGCGCCCTGGATGCTGTCGAGATTCCGCACCCTGGTCGCGCCAACGGGAACGGCGGACGCGCGACGCGCGGCACCGGCCTGCGTGTAGGAGACGATCAGCGGCAGCCGGTCGCTGTGCGCGTCGTCGTACCCGTCCGCTACGAGGTCGGTGATGTTGAACAGCTCCCGGTCCAGGGCGCCTTGGGCCAGGTAGGGCAGCACGGACACGGGGTAGACGTACAGGTCGTCGCCCGCCGTGACGATGCGGGTCGGCGTCGGCAGCCCGTCGGCGCCGCGCACGGTGACGGTGCCGCCGGACCGCCCCAGCCCTCGCGCCGCCTGACGGGTGCGCACCACGTCGCCGGTGATCAGCGTGACGGAGTGCTCGCCGGCGGGCACCTCGGCCGCGGCGGAGGCGGGCGGGGGAGCGGGAGTGCCGGAAGAGGTCGCGGCTCGCGCCGTGACAGGGTTCACGAGGGCGAGCACGGAGGCTCCGGCGATGGCCGGGACGCTCCAGCGTCTCAGGTGTCTGTTCAAGGTGTCCCCGGTAAGGGTCCGGGCAGAGGGCGATCGACCTCTGCCGTTCAAGGGCGCCGGCCGTTGTGGATCGGCACGCCTGGGCCGGGTGATCATATGGACGTTTCACATCGCTGTGAAGAGTCATGTTTTTGTGGTGAACCTTGGGGCAACGACGCGAGCCGGTCCAGCCGGCGGCACTGGGGGAGATTCGCGCCCGCCGGAGTCGTCGCGCGCGTTCGGGCCTGCGACTGCGGCCGGTTGAGCCGTGCCCGGTGGCCCCGTGACCGCCGCCCCCTGGGAGTACCGAGGGTGCGTGCAGCGCCTGTCGCGTGACACCCCTGCCGCGAGCGACTTCGCCGCAGCCATGGCGGTTCCGCGTCCCAGGCGCGTGCGCGAGGCGGAAAGCCGTCCTTCCTCGATCGGGCGGCTACGCGTCGGGGCAGGAGTCGGCCGTCCGCGTTCTCGTCCAACCGTCGCCGATCACCTTGACGCCGCTGTACGTCAGGAAGCCCCCCTTGCCGGCGGGCGGCTTGGGCTTCACTTCGGCGCCGCCGCCCCCCGACGAGCGCGCGGCGAGTGAGCTGCCCACCGCGGACACCGTGCAGGCGAGCTGCAGCATGGCCGGATCCGTGAGCGGCGTGACGCCTTCGGGCAGCAGCACCAAGACCGTGCCGTCGGACTCCGTCGACACCTTCGGCCCGTACGTCACCACGGGCAGTTCCGTGGTGACCTTCTTCGCGGTCTCGTCGTGGTTGGGTCCGCCGAAGAGCATGTCGACGGCGCCTTCGAGGTTCCCGGGCTCGGTGGTGTCGCGCGCGTGGGCGATCAACCGGCCGTCCCGCAGGAAGTAGAGATAGACGGTTCCCAGCTCCGCGGTCCGCGAGCGGGGAGGCACACCGCGCGCCGCCTCGCCCGCCTCGATGACGCCGGACGGGGGGACCCCGCAGGCCGTCAGCGTCGTCGCGGCGGTCAGCCCCGTCACGAGCGCCGCCAGCCGCGCCCGCTTCACCGGGCACTCCCGCCGGCACCGGCGCCGCCGCCGACGGTGTGCTCACCGGTTGCCGCGGCGGCGGAGTCGCGGTGCAGCGGGAGTTCGACCGTGAACACCGCGCCGCCCCAGGGCAGGTTGGCCGCAGCGACCCGGCCGCCGTGCAGGCGCACGTTCTCCGCCGTGATGGCCAGGCCCAGCCCGCTGCTCTCGCTCCTGGTGCGCGAGCTGCTCGCCTTGTAGAAGCGTTCGAAGATGTGCGGCATGGCTTCCTCGGCTATCCCCGGCCCGTTGTCGGACACCTCGATGACGGCCCACGCCGCGCCCGCGGGCTCCTCCCGCATGCTCATGCCCAGCCGCACCGGCGGCTCCCCGTGCCGCAGGGCGTTGCCGACCAGATTGGCGAGCACCACGTCGAGCCGGCGAGGATCGACCCGCGCCCGGAGCGCGCCGGGCGCGGGCAGGCGGGTCTCCACCCGGCCCTGCCACCCCCGGGCGGCCAGGGTGTGCTGCGCGAAGTCCGCCAGGTCGATCTCGTCGACGTTGAGTTCGGCCGCGCCCGCGTCGAACCGGGAGATCTCCATCAGGTCGTTCACCAGCACGCTCAGTCGGCTGGTCCCCTCGCTGATGAGCCGCAGCGCCTCGCCGGTCTCCCGGTCCAGCCGCAGCGCGTTCTCGTCCAGGACGTCGGTGACCGCCGACATCGCCGCCAGCGGCGTGCGCAGTTCGTGGGAGACGTCCGCGACGAAGCGGCGTGCCTGGGCCTCCATGCGGCGCAACTCCGCGACCGACCGTTCGAGCGCTGCCGCCGTGTGGTTGAAGGACTGCGAGAGGTCGGCCAGTTCGTCGGATCCGTTGACGGCCAGACGGACGTCGAGGTGTCCCTCGGCCATCCGGCGCGTCGCCCCGCGCAGGGCCCGCACCGGACGGAGCACGCCGCTCGCGGCCACCAGCGCCAGGACGACGGCCAGGGCCAGCGCGACCAGTGTGGCGTGCTCGATGGCGCTGACCATCGCCTTGACATAGGCCTGTTCGGTATCCTGCGGCACGACCAGGTACATCACGAGCCCGGAGAAGCCGAATTGCTTCCCGCCGTCGTCGTAGGTGACCGGCATTCCGACGACGAGCCAGGGGCGCCCGCCGTCGTTCACCCGCTGGAACACCGCGGCGCGCTTGGTCGCCACGGACCGGCGCAGTTCCGGGGTGAGCTTGTCGAAGTCGGTACTCGGCGCGGAGGCGCGGAGGCTGCCGTACGTCGCCAGGACCCGCCACCCCTGCGACTGGTTGGAGCTGAGCACCTGGCTCACCGCAGCGTCCAGGTCCGACTGGTCCGGCGGCAGGGGGATCGTGGGCGCCTGGTCGTTGACGCCGGCCCGGAACTGCCGGATCACGGCGTCCTGGCTCTGCTGCAGCACCCCCGTGCGGGCCTCGCGGAAGGTCACGGCTCCGGTGCTCAGGGCGCCGGCCATGGTCACCAGGACGAAGGCCACGACCAGACGGAAGCGCAGGCCGCGCAGCGGGAGCGGGAGTTTCGCCAGTGCCGCCCGGTGGAAGCGCCTCCACCCGGGGCGGTGCCCGGGCTGATCGTGCCGCTCGGCCGCGACGTCCTCCCACCCGCGTGAGGACCTGCGCGACCGTACGGTTCCACGGCGGCTCACGTGGTCCCGAAGCGGTAGCCGAAGCCGCGGACGGTCTGGACGTACCGGGGGGCGCCGCCGAGCTTGCCGCGCAGTCGCTTCACACAGGCGTCCACGAGCCGGATGTCGCCGTAGTAGCTGTGCTCCCAGACCGCCTCCAGCAGCTGCTGGCGGCTGAAGACCTGTCCGGGCGAGGCCGACAGGGTCAGCAGCAGCCGCAGTTCGGAGGGGGCGAGTGCCACGTTCTCACCCCGGTGCGTCACCACGAGCCCGGCGCGGTCGATCATCAGCTCCCCGTGCGACTCCGCCCGGGGCCGGACGGTGTCGGGGGCCGACGCGTCGTGCCTGCGCAGTACGGCGCGTATGCGTGCGTCCAGGACCCGCGCCTGCACCGGCTTGACGACGTAGTCGTCCGCGCCGGCCTCCAGCCCCACGACGACGTCGATGTCGTCGCCCTTCGCGGTGACCATGATGATCGGCACCTGGTCCCGCTCACGTATGCGCCGGCACACGTCGAGACCGGATATCCCCGGCAGCATGAGGTCGAGGACGACGACGTCCGGACGGAAGGGGTGGAGCTGTCGCAGCCCGTCTTCGCCCGTGGGGGCGGCGAAGACCTCGTGCCCTTGGTGGCGCAGTCCCAGTTGGACGGCCTTACGGATATCTGGGTCGTCTTCGACAATAAGGACTCGTGGCACCTCGCCAGTCTAAGCAGGCGAGGATCGGCGACCGGCCCGGACGGGGGCCCTCCCGCGAGCTGTTACAGAAGGGTCATACGCGGGGTGCGCGGCTGACTTCCCGTGCGTAGGCTGCCGCAAGGGGCTCGTTATCCGTTCGTTATTGCGCTGCCTCACGGCGATCATTTGAGATGACCAGCTTGGGTTGCCATGCACGCTACCCACCGCGCCGGACGCCACCGCTCCTCCCGTCGCAGACGCCGTCAGCGCCGCCGGGGCCGGAGCTACCTGGTCGGCGCGCTGGTGCTCACCGGACTCCTCGGGTCCGTGGCGTTCTTCCTGGGCGACGGGCGCGGCGAGGCCGACAGTGGTGCGGGGCAGGCGCGGGGTGCGGTGCCCGTCACCTCCCCGCCGACACGCACCCCGACACCGACACCCACGCCCACGCCGACGCCCACCGTGAAACCGACGCCGACGAAGATCGATGTGCCCGCGACGGGAAGCGGCTCGTTCGTCACCGCGCAGGCGAGCGGCGAGAAGGTCGGCCGGGGTCCGCGTCCGCTCCGGTATGTGGTGAAGGTCGAGACCGGTCTGGACATCTCACCCGACCAGGCGGCCGCCGAGATCGCCGACATCCTCGCCGCCGCCCGGGGCTGGAGCCGCAACCCGGCTTTCGCGTTCCAGCTCGTCGGGGCCGGACAGCCGCATGACCTCACGTTCCGGATCGCGACCCCGGGGACAGCGGACGCCCTGTGCTGGGAAGGCATCCACCAGGACACCCAGGGCGAGTACAACTGCGAGGTCCCCGGCGGCGTCGTGGTGAACCTCAAGCGCTGGGTCGAGGGCTCGCCCATGTTCGACGGACCGATCCACGACTACCGGGCGCTGATCATCAACCACGAGATGGGGCACTTCCTGCAGTACACGCACTCGACCTGCGCCGGCCCCGGACAGCTGGCCCCGGTGATGATGCAGCAGATCAAGGGCCTGCACGGATGCGTCGCCAACGCCTGGCCCTACGACAAGAAGGGGCGCTTCGTGACCGGGCCGCACGTGCCGTGAAGCACGCCCACCGGGTCGGGGCCGCCGCGGTCGGGAGCGCGCGCTGATACACGATCGACGCACGACCGAGCGGCCTCGGATGCCCGCTGCGGAACCGCCTCGCGCATCATGGGGAGGTTGTGTACACGCGTCCGATGGGAAGACATGCCGGTTTCCGTGACTGAGGAGGCGGCGGCCCCCGCCGCCGTGGCCGTCCTGCTCGTGGAGGACGACGAGGTGATCCGGCGGTCGGTCACCATGGCGCTGGAACGCTACGGCTACCGCGTCGTCTCGGCCGCCGACGGCCTGACCGGACTCGAGATGTTCCGGGAGGCGCGCCACGACCTGATCCTGCTGGACGTGATGCTGCCGGGCCTGGACGGCATCGGGCTGTGCCGCCGGATCCGGGAGACCAGCATGGACCCGATCCTGATGATGTCCGCGCGCGGCGACGCCCTGGACGTGGTCTCGGGCCTGGAGGCGGGCGCCGACGACTACGTGGTCAAACCCGTGGACACCGCCGTCCTGGTGGCCCGGATCCGCTCCCTCATGCGGCGGGCGAGCTTCGCCCCCGGCCCCGCGGCGGCTGCCACGGGCTCCGCCGCGGCCGCCCCCGGACCCGCTCCGGAACCGGCGGCCCGGCCGGAGCGGCCGGACGACCCCGCACGGCTCGTCTTCGGCGACCTGACCATCGACACCGCGGGCCTCGAGGTGTCCCGGGCGGGCGCACCCGTCGCGCTCGCGCCCACCGAACTGCGGCTGCTGCTGGAGTTCGCCGCGAACCCCGGTGTCGTGCTGGACCGGAACACACTGCTGCGCAATGTGTGGGACTACGGCTGGGACGGCGACAGCCGGGTGGTCGACCTCTGCGTGCAGCGGCTCCGGAAGAAGGTCGGAGCCGAACGGATCGAGACGGTCCGCGGCTTCGGATACAAGTTGCGGCGCTGAGATGGAGACCGTACGCGACCTGCTCAACTGGCGTTCGCTCCGCTGGAAGATCGCCCTTCTCGTCACGGTGGCCTGCTGTGCCGTGGCGCTGACCGTCGGGGTGCTGGTCCACCGCAGCACACTGGCGCGGTCGATGAACGACGGCGGCGCGAAGGCCGTCGCGCAGCTCGACCGGGCCCTGGAGGACTACGGGCGGGACGGCGTTCCGCCCGTCGGGCTGGTGACGGCGCCCGACGCGGTGCCCGGGCCGCTGCTGGACGCGGTGCGCCACGCGCAGGGGCCGGGCATCCGGCACGCCACCTGGTACGAGGGTGACGGCGGCGGGGACCATCCGCAGATGTGGGCGGCGCGGATGTACGAGGGCCGACCGGTGGCGCTGCCGACCGACATGACGTCCGACCTGCTCACCCGGCGCGCCCTCGACCGGCACATGTGGAAGTACTCCCTGGTCGTGCTGGCCGTCGTCCTCCCGTTGACGGTGCTGGCGGCGGAGCTTCCGCACCGCAGGCTGCGGCGCGTGGCGCGAACCGCGCGCCGCATCGCGGCCGGTGACCTCGCCGCGCGGACCGCAGGCGGCCACCCCGCCGGCCGTGGCGGCGACGAGATCACCGAGATTTCCGCAACCGTGGACTCGATGGCCGACAGCCTGCTCGGGCGGCTGACGGCCGAGCAGCGCTTCACCGCCGACGTCGCCCATGAACTGCGCACCCCGCTGATGGGCCTGGTGACCGCGAGCGGGCTGCTGCCCGAGGGGGAGGCCGCCGACCTCGTCCGGGACCGGGTGGGGGTACTGCGAGCCCTGGTGGAGGAACTGCTGGAGATCTCCCGGCTGGACGCGGGCGCCGAGCGGGCCGAACTCAGGCCGGTTCCGCTGGGCGCGGTCGTCGAGGACCTGTTGGCCCGCATCGGACTGCCGACGCGGTTCGACGCGGACGGCGCCGGGTCTGTCAGCACCGACCCCCGCCGGGTCGACCGGATCGTGGCCAACCTGGTCGTCAACGCCCACCGCCACGGCGGCGCACCCGTCGAGGTCGCGGTGGCGGGCGCCACTGTGACCGTGCGGGACCACGGCCCTGGCTTCCCGCGTGAGCTGCTCGCGGACGGGCCCCAGCGGTTCCGCACCGGGGCGTCGGAGCGCGGGCGGGGCCACGGCCTGGGGTTGACCATAGCGCTCGGGCAGGCACGCGTCATCGGCGCGTCGCTGTCCTTCGCCAACGCACCCGGCGGCGGCGCCGTCGCCACGCTCCGGCTGCCCGCGGCGCGCGGAGGCACCGCGGGGCCGCCGCGCGGCGGTGCCTGCACGCACGGGGCGGCGTGATGCGCGGCGGAGGACCGGGTGAGCGGTCGATACACGGCGGATGACCGACTGAGCGGCGGCGGAGACACAATCACCGCGGGGCCGACATCGGCGACCCCCAGGGTGGGCGGTGTGCGTGACAGCCACGCCGTTCCCCGTGGAGGTGCCCCGCTCATGCGCTCAGTGTTCGACCACCCCGAGCCGGACACCGGACGTCCTCGGCGGCAGCCCGCCGTACTGACCGGGCCATGGCGCGGGTCACCCGGCCGCCGGCGGGTGCCCGTGCCGATCGCAGCCGGTGTCGTCGCCTTGGTCACCTTGATCGTCCTGACCCTGCTGGTGATGGCCACGGCATACGGCGGGAGCCGTGGACGCGGCGGGTCCGGCAACGGCGGGTCCGGGAACGGCGGGAGCTGGCCGGCGGCCTTTCCCGTGGCCCGCATCGACCACATCCTGGTGCGCGGCATGCAACCGCGCTCGGCCTGGACCCTCCCCGCCGACGGCAGTGACCATCTGCCGGTGGCGGCAGCGATCCGCCTGTAGGGCCCGAACGTGCCAGGCTCGGGGCCGGGCCCGGGCGGGAGCCGTCCCGTCGGCCGTGGCCCCGCCACTTCCCGGCTCCGGGGACAGAACCTGCCTGGTAACGGTGGTACCAGGCACGTCGCCCGACCGCCTGCGGCTACGTTCGAAGGTTGGCCAACGGATCACCTGAGCAGATGGGCCACCGGCCGCCGGCGCCGCCTGCGACCGCGCCCTGGAAACGTCGCGGCGTCCGAGGGCGCGCGCCGCTTCGGGAGTACCGAGCCGTCATCGCCGGTATCTCCGACCGTCTGCTCGCCCAGCGCCTGAGGGAGCTCGAGGCCGGGGGCCTCATCGAGAGATACGTCATCCCCAGCACTCCCGTGCAGGCCCGCCACGAGCTCGCTCCCGACGGCGAGGCGCTCGTCGCCGCGCTGCAGCCGCTGGGACGTGGCATGCGCCGACCGCGCCGCTTGAGATAGGTATGACCCCGTATGGATGAATTTCGGACATTATGGTTAATAAGCATGCAAAATCTTCAGAGGTAGTGCAGAGAGGTGCCACATGACCCGAGGAGCCGAGGCAACCACCCGACCCACTCCCCGCGCCGACGTCGACCTCGCACGTGACTGCGGTGCGTGTCTGGGCTGGGGGACGGTCGTCACCAACAATGGCCGCCACGAACTGTGCCCCGACTGCCAGGACGGCGGACTCGTCACACCAGGGCGCGTCAGGGCCGTGCGCCTGCGCCCCGGCTCCCGCTACGTCTCCCCCCGCTGACCGGTCGCCCCGCCTTCCCGCCCCCTTGTACCGGCTGCTGACCGGCCCCGCGCCATGCCCCGGCGCGGGGCCGGCGACACCCGCCCGGGCGGCCCCGCCCCGAGGGCGGATCCGGCAAGCAGGAGCGGGGCCGCACCTCCAGGGTGCGCCGGAGGCGTGCCGGGCACCCGCCGGGTGGCGACCGCTGCGGGACACGGGCTGCGCCGCGCGCCATAGACGAAGGTATAGGTGCCGTCTCCTGCCGTGCCTCCGGTCACCCGTGGAACACAGACTTTCTGCCGAAGTACGGGCCCCAGCCCGCCCCATACCGTCGGGGACATGAGCCACACGCGTACAGAACCCCTCTCACCCCCCTCCCTCACCCAGCGCCCCGCGCTGCTGCTCGTCGGCCTCGCCGGTGTCGCGCTCCTCCTGCTGGGCGGTGTGCCGCTCGCCGAGCGGTTCCTCGCCCACGTGGCCGTGTGGGGCGCCGCCGTGAGCGTCCCCGGACTGCCCCACCTGGTGCTCGTCGTCGCGGGCGCCGGGCTGTGCGCCCTGTTCGCACGCCGCCGCCCTGGCGCGGCCGATCCGGCCGCCCACCACCACTGAACGACGGACTCGCACAGGAAGAGCACCCGGACCACCACGTCATGACCACATCCCCCAACGTCCCCGCCATCGAGACCGTCGGGCTGGGCAGGCGCTACCGCCGCGGATGGGCGCTGCGCGACACCTCCTTCCGCCTGCCGGCCGGCCGTGTGTGCGGTCTCGTCGGCCCCAACGGCGCGGGCAAGACCACCCTGCTGTCCCTGGCCGCCGACCTGATCACGCCGACCACCGGCACGATCACCCTGTCCGGACACCGGCCCGGCAGCGTCGAGGCCCGCCAGAGCACCGCCTTCCTCAGCCAGCAGAAGGCTCTCTACCCGCGCTTCCGCGTCAGCGAGGTCCTGCGCATGGGCGGTGAGCTCAACCCCACCTGGCACCACGAGACCGCCGAGTCCGTCATCGACGCCGGCCAGGTCCCCATGGACGCCCGGATCGGCACCCTCTCCGGCGGGCAGGCCACTCGCGTCGCCTTCGCCCTCGCCCTGGGCAAGCGCCCCCGGCTGATGCTGCTGGACGAGCCGATGGCCGACCTCGACCCCTTGGTGCGCCACCAGATGACCGACATCCTGCAGGCGGAGGCCCGGCGCAACGGCTCGACCGTCGTCATGTCCTCGCACCTGGTCTCCGAGCTCGAGAACGCCTGCGACTACCTCGTGCTCGTCAACAACGGAACCGTGCGGCTGGCCGGCGAGGTGGACCTCCTCCTCGCCGAGCACCGGCAGCTCACCGCGCGGCCCGGGGAGAAGCTGGACCTGGAGGGCCACCAGGTCATCGCGACCTCGAACGCCGACGGCGGCAGCCTCAGCGCGCTCGTCCGGGCCCCTCACCCCTCCCCGGCCGGTTCGGAGCACCGACCCCCCACCCTCGAGGAACTCGTCCTCGGCTACCTCCGGACGCCCGACGCGCCCGCCCTCCTCACCCCCAGCGCACAGATCACCGACGACATCGAGGTGTCCGCATGAGCACCGCGACCGTCCGTCCCCGCACCGCCGTCCGCCGCGGTCCGCGACTGCGCGGACTGATCTGGCTGGCCTGGCGGCAGAACCGCATCGCCTTCTGGACAGGACTGGCCTTCGCGGCCGCCGTCGCGGTGTACGCCCTCGTCCAGCACCACCACGTGGCCGCGGCGGTCCAGCACCTTCAGGCGTGCGAGGGCGGCGACCAGCTCACCCAGGAGTGCTCCCGCCGCATCAACACCTTCGGGAAGCAGTACCAGCGTCCGATACGGCGGCCGCTCCAGGCGATGCTGCTGCTCCCGTTCCTCTTCGGCCTCTTCCTCGGCGCTCCGCAGTTCGCGCAGGAGATGGAGTCGGGAACGTACCGCACGGTCGTCACCCAGTCGGTGACCCGCATGCGCTGGTTCGCGGCGAAGCTGGGCGTGCCGCTCGCCATGACGGTCGTCGTCAGCGGTGTCGTCGCCGCCGCCATGACCTGGTGGTGGCACCCGGTCGCCGAGGGGATGGGCGCGGCGTTCTCCTGGTTCTGGTGGTACCCGTTCTACGGTGTGGGGCCCGTCGTGGTGGGCCTGAGCGTCCTGCTGTACCTCCTGGGGGCGACCCTCGGGCTCGTCCTGCGCCGCACCGTCCTGGCCATGGGCGCCACGCTCGCCTTCGGCGCCGGGCTGTTCGCCCTCCTCGAGGCGGTCCGGCCGCACCTGGTGCCCGTTCGTACGGTGAACGTGCAGCACGTCGCCGAGGCGCCGGTGCCCGACGGCGCCTGGGTGATCGCGTCGGGCTCGCTGTCCACGGACGGGCACCGCGTGGCACTGCCCTTCGACTGCTACGCCTACGACAACATCAAGCAGTGCCTGGCTTCCCGCGGCATCTCCGGCGGCTGGGCGGAGTACCACCCCGCGTCGCACCTGTGGCCGCTGCAGTGGACGACGACGGGCGTGTGTGTGGCGCTGGGCGCCGTGCTCGTCGCCCTGGCCGTGTGGTGGACCCGCCGCAACCCCGCCTGACCGCGGCGGCGTGCAGGTGGGCGCGGGGCGGCGGCCTCCAGCGCGTAAGCGCTCCCACCGCTGACGCCGGTCACCGCCGGCACACCGATGCCTCGGTGTGCCGGAGGTCGGCGCCGGTCGGACTCACTCCTCGCCGTGCCCGTGGCGTCCCCGCCCGGGAAGCATCTCCTGGACCTTCGCCTTGAAGCCCTGCCGGATCATGGCGGCGCGGTCGGAGTCCCCCTTGAGCATGGAGGCGCTCGCCGCCTCGATCTGGTCGAGCGTGGCGTGCGGCGGGATCGGCGGGACCGCGGGGTCGGTGCGGAAGTCCAGGACGAAGGGCCGGTCCGCGGCCAGCGCCCGCCGCCACGAGTCCTCGACCTCGTCGGGTTTCTCCACGCGCAGGCCGTCCAGGCCGATGGAGCGGGCGAAGTCCGCGTAAGGGACGTCGGGCAGGTCCTGTGAGGGCAGGAACTGCGGAGCGCCGGACAGGGCGCGCATTTCCCAGGTCACCTGGTTGAGGTCGCCGTTGTTGAGGACGGCGACGACCAGTCGCGGATCAGTCCAGTCGCGGTAGTACTTGGCGGCGGTGATGAGTTCGGCCATCCCGTTCATCTGCATCGCGCCGTCGCCGACCAGGGCGATCGCCGGCCGGTCGGGATGGGCGAACTTCGCGCCGATCACGTACGGCACTCCGGGCCCCATGGTGGCGAGCGTGCCGGACAGCGAACCGCGCATGCCGCCGCGCATCCGCAGGTGCCGGGCGTACCAGTTGGCCGCGGAACCGGAGTCGGCGGCCAGGATGACGTCCTCGGGCAGGAGGGCGTCCAGAGCGTGCACCACGAACTCGGGGTTGACGGGCTCCGCCGCCACGCCGGCCCGCCGTTCCATGACCTCCCACCAGCGGGCCGTGTCCTTCTCGATCTTCTTCCGCCAACTGCCGTGCTTCTTGCGCTCCAGCCGCGGCAGCAGCCGCGTCAGCGTCGCCTTGGCGTCGCCGACCAGATTCACCTCGAACGGGTAGCGCAGCCCCACCATGAACGGGTCGACGTCGATCTGCACCGCGCGGGCCGTGCCGAACTCCGGCAGGAACTGCGTGTAGGGGAAGCTGGAGCCGAGGACCAGCAGGGTGTCGCAGTCCCGCATCAGCTCGTAGCTGGGCCGTGTGCCGAGCAGCCCGATCGCCCCCGTGGCATAGGGCAGTTCGTCGGAGAGGACGTCCTTGCCGAGCAGTGCCTTCGCCACTCCGGCGGCGAGCGTGTCGGCCAGCCGCTCCACCTCCGGCCGCGCGCCGCGCGCGCCCTGGCCGATCAGTATCGCCACCTTCTCGCCCGCGTTGAGGACCTCGGCCGCCCGGTCGAGGTCGGCGTCGTCGGGCACAGGGGCGGAGGAGGACATGCCGAGGCTGGAGGGCACCATCTTGAACGCGTGCTCGGGCGGGGAGTAGTCGAGTTCCTGGACGTCGGCCGGGATGATCACGGCGGTGACGGTGCGGCGCGCGGCCGCCACCCGCAGGGCACGGTCGATGACGTTGGGCAGCTGCTCGGGGACGGTCACCATCTCGACGTACTCCGAGGCGACGTCCTTGAACAGGCTCAGCAGGTCCACTTCCTGCTGGTAGGAGCCGCCCATGGCACTGCGGTCGGTCTGCCCGACGATCGCCACCACCGGCACGTGGTCGAGTTTTGCGTCGTACAGCCCGTTGAGCAGGTGGATGGCGCCGGGGCCGGAGGTGGCCGCGCAGACGCCGACCCGGCCGGAGAACTTGGCGTAGCCGACCGCCTCGAAGGCGGCCATCTCCTCGTGGCGGGCCTGCACGAACCGGGGCCTGTCCTCGGCCCGTCCCCAGGCGGCGAGCAGTCCGTTGATTCCGTCGCCCGGATACGCGAAGACATGCTCGACCCCCCATTCCCGCAGCCGCCGCAGAACATGGTCGGACACTTTGCCGGACATGGGGATCCGCCTTTCTGTCGGCTTCGGCTCTCTGCCGGCGCCGCCGGCGGGCGTTCCGGCCGGGGACAGACGGCCCGCGTCCGTACGCCTGCCTGCTCGCCGTGCCGGGCGCCGCAAGGCGGGCCCGCGACACTCCGCTTCGGCGCCCCCTTCACGCGTGCCCCGCGCGCCCGGTCTCTAACGCCTGCGGCGGCTTGATCGCCCGCCCCATTCGGCGGGCGCGCGGTTCACCGGCGGCCCCATGGGTACCCGATGGTCCTGCCGTGAAAAGACGAGCGCAAGGAAGTGATCGACATGCGGGCCACCGTGTGGCACGGCAAGCGCGACGTACGCGTCGAGACCGTGCCCGACCCCCGGATCGAGGAGCCGACCGACGCGCTGGTGCGCATCACGTCGACCGGCCTGTGCGGTTCGGACCTGCACCTCTACGAGGTCCTCGCGCCGTTCATGACGCCCGGCGACATCCTCGGGCACGAACCCATGGGCGTGGTCGAGGAAACCGGCGCGGAGGTGGACGGCCTCCGGCCGGGCGACCGCGTCGTGGTGCCGTTCCAGATCGCCTGCGGCACCTGCTACATGTGCCGTCAAGGGCTGCCCACGCAGTGCGAGACCACCCAGGTCACCGAGTACGGGTGCGGCGCGCGGCTCTTCGGCTACACCAAGCTGTACGGACGCGTCCCCGGCGCCCAGGCCGAGTACCTGCGTGTTCCGCAGGCCCAGTTCGGGCCGATCAAGGTGCCGGACGGACCGGCCGACGACCGCTTCGTCTACCTCTCCGACGTCCTTCCCACCGCCTGGCAGGCGGTGAAGTACGCGGACTTCCCCGAGGGCGGCAGTGTGGCCGTCCTGGGCCTGGGGCCGATCGGGGACATGTGCTGCCGCGTCGCCCGCCACCTGGGCGCGGGCAAGGTCATCGGCATCGACTTCGTACCGGAACGGCTGACCCGGGCGCGCCACGACGGGGCGCAGGTCTTCAGCCTCGACGAGTACGAGGACCAGGAAGAGCTCGTCAAGGCCGTCCGGGACGCCACCGACGGCCGCGGCCCGGACGCCGTCATCGACGCCGTGGGCACCGAGGCTCACGGCAGCCCCCTGGGCAAGGCCGTCCAGCAGTCCGCCGGGCTGCTCCCGCGTCCGTGGGCGGCCAAGCTGATGCAGAGCGTCGGCGTCGACCGCCTCGGGGCGCTGCACCTGGCCATCGAGCTGGTCCGGCGCGGCGGCACGATCTCGGTCAGCGGCGTCTACGGCGGCATGACCGACCCGCTGCCGATGCTCACGCTCTTCGACAAGCAGATCCAGCTGCGTATGGGGCAGGCGAACGTCCGCAGGTGGACCGACGAGATCCTCCCCCTGCTCACCGACGAGGACCCTCTGGGCGTGGACGGCTTCGCCACGCACCACGTCCCGCTGGAGGAGGCCCCGCAGGCCTACGACATGTTCCAGAAGAAGGCGGACGGCGCCGTCAAGGTCCTGATGGTGCCATGACGTCCGCGTCGCCCGGGCGGCGCGCCAAGGGGCGCGGCCGGGGCCCGTCACCCGTATGTCCCATCAAGGCGGTGGCCACGGTGCCGATATCGCGGGAGTGCGCTGAGGATCTCCGTGACGAGACGGCCCGAGTCCCGCGTCCACGGGAGACGTCGCCCGTGGACGCCCAGCCCGACCCGCGATCGCCGTGGGAGCGCGGAGTGGACGAGGGCGACGTGCTGTGTCTCGTCGTACGGGAGCTGTGCTCCCGCGGTCTGCTCGCGCTGAGACTACCGGGCACGGGGGCGGCGGCGGCCGACCATCCCTCAGCGCCCGCGCGGTGACCGGCGCGGGCTGCCCCGGGGTCAGCCGGCCGACTGCCGGTTCCGTGTGGACGATGGCTGCCGCTCACCGGTCCCGCCCTCACGCCGCTTGGACGCGGCGGTGCGCCGACGGTGGCTGGTGTCGCACCAGGGGTACGTGCGGCTGCGCCGGCAGGCGCAGAGGGCCACGACGAAACGGTCGGAACGCACGACCCGTCCGTCGTCCAGGACGACCTCGACGGGGCCCTCGATCAGGATCGGGCCGTCCCTGGTGAGCGTCACCCTCGTCGGGTACGGCTCATCGCTCGCGTTCGGCACGGACCACCACCAGCTCTTCCTTCTCCTCGCCCGGGGCTATAAGCCCGCGCGCCTCCAACCACCGCGCCCGGGCGCGCAGCACCGGCCCGAACGGGATGTACCGGCGCTCGGTGACCACCGCCCGCAGTCCGGCGTGTCGCAGCCGGCCCAGGGTGCGCTCCACCCCGCACAGGCCCGAGTGGACCATCAGCAGGACGCCGCCCGGTGTGAGCAGCGGTGGCGCGTCGGAGCAGATCCGGTCCAGCAGCACCCGGCCGTCCGCACCCGCGTCCCACGCCAGGGCGCGTCCCCGGGTGGGCGGGCGGGCGCGCGGAGACGGCACATAGGGCGGATTGGCCATGATCAGGTCGAAGTGGCGATCCGTGACGGGGGCCGTGAGATCGCCGCGCAGCACCTTCACACGCCGCCCGTTGAGCCGGGCGTTGAGCCATGCGGTGAGCACCGCGCCGAAGGAGGCGTCGACCGCGGTCACCTGGGCCGCGCCGTGCTCGATGGCGGTCAGGGCCAGCGCGCCGGTGCCCGTCCCCAGGTCGAGGACGGCGGCATCCGCCGCGAGGGTCTCCCGCTTCAGCGCGTCTTCCAGCAGAAGCGTGTCGTCCTGGGGGCAATAGACCCCCGGTGGGCACAAAAGCCACATGGAGCGCTTGTACCCCATGGCGGGTGGGCAAACGCGGTTCGTCCCGTCCCGTGGTCCGGTCCCGGCCCGGCAGGGCACCCTGGGCGGGGCGCGGGACCGGGTGCGACGTCCACGTGGACGCCGGAGACGGGTGACCGCCACGCTCGGACCGTCGCGCCGCCGCGGCTCCGCCGGACTCGAGACGTGCCACACGGCGGCCAGGGGCCGGCGCGCCGCATGGGATGCTGGTGCCTGGGTAAGCCAAGAGACCGAGGTTCCGCCCCGAGGACTGGAGAGCATGGACGCCGTTGTACCGGACACCGGACCGCCCGTCCCGGCCGGACCCGGGGCCGCGCAGGGCGGCCTGCTGGACGCTGTGCTGGCCCCCGCCTATGTGGTGGACGGCGACGGAGTGATCGTCGCGGTCAACAGCGCCGTCGAGCGGCTCCTGGGTCGGTCGGGCGCGGAACTCCTCGGCCGAAACGCCCACGACCTGCTGCACCGCGACATGCACGGCGGTGCTGTGCCGCACTCTCGCTGCGAGTTGCGGGACGCCCTCGTCACGGGGCGGACGAATCAGAGCGACGTGGGGTGGTTCGCCCGCGCCGACGGCAGCCTCATCGGACTGTCCTGGTTCATGACGCCCTATGTCCTCGGTCCGGGACGGCCCGGAGCCCTGGTGCTGCTCCACCAGCGGCAGGACGCTCCGGAGCGGGAGGAAGGGGAGGCGCGCCCCGGCACCCTGACCGAACTCGACCGCCTCGCCCTGCTGGCGGATACCACCACCCGGCTCACCTCGACCCTCGACGTGGAGGAGGCGTTGCACCGGCTGGCCGTGCTGACCGTGCCCCTGCTGGCGGACTGGGCCGTCGTCGACCTGCTCACCGAGAACGACGAGGTGCGGCGGGCACTGGTCGTGCAGCACAAGGACGGGGTCCTGGTGCAGCGCGGCGACCTCCAGGGGCCGATGCCCCCCCTGCCCCAGGAGTCCCCGATGCCGCTGTCCCGTGCGCTGCGCGGCGCGGCCTCCAGCGTCGCGTGCCCCTCCACGTACCAGGGGCCACCGGACTCCGGTATCGCCGTCGAGCAGCACCGGCTCTTCGAGGCGACCGGTATGCACTCCGCGGCCATCGCCCCGATCCGCGGCCCGCGGGACGTGCTCGGAGCGCTCACCCTCGGCCGTTCCGCGCGCCCGGACCCCTTCACGGCGGCCGACCTGCCTCTCCTGGAGGACATCACCCGGCGGGCGGGCCTGGCGCTGGACAACGCGCGCCTCTACCAGCGGCAGCGCAAGGTGTCCGAGACGATGCAGAGGCATCTGCTGCCCCAGATGCCCACCATCCCCGGTCTGTCGCTGACGGCCCGGTACGTGGCGGCCCCCCAGGCATCGCAGGTCGGCGGTGACTGGTACGACGCCTTCCCGCTCGCCGACGGCGCGACCGCTCTCGCCATAGGCGACGTCGTCGGACACGACCTCGACGCGGCCGGTGGCATGGCCCAGGTCCGCAACATGTTGCGGGCCTTTGCCTGGACACAGCCGGAGTCGCCCTGCGATGTGGTCAGCCGGCTCGACCAGGCCCTCATGCACATCGCCCAGGTGCCGATGGCGACCATGCTGCTCGCGCGGCTCACCAGCGCGGAGGACGGCCTGTGGCGACTGAGGTGGACCAACGCCGGCCACCCGCCGCCTCTGCTGGTGGACTGCGACGGCCGGAGCCGCTTCCTCACCGAGGGCCACGGCATCCTGCTCGGCACCGGCGCGGGAAGGCCGCGCGAGGACGCCGTCGTCACCCTGCCCCCGCGGTCCACGCTGGTGCTCTATACCGACGGACTGGTCGAGTCCACGCGGCACCCCATCGATGACGGCCTCGAGCTGCTCCGCAGGCACGCCGCCGGCCTGGCCCGGCGTCCCCTGGACGCGTTCAGCGACGCGCTGCTCGACCGGGTCCGTCCTCAGGACAACGACGACGACGTCGCCTTCCTCGCGCTGCGCACACCCGACCCCGAGTGAGGGTCCGCACGCACGCCGAGGACGGCCGAGGGCGGCGTGCGTGGCAGGGGGAGCGGCCGTCCGAGACGGCGGCAGCGACAGTGCCGGGTTTGCCCCGGGGTGTGACGGTAAGCCGCTCCTTATGAGGCTTATGAGGCATACGAGCGAAAAGCGGGACTCCCCGAACGGTCCGCTGCCCGCCGCGATCGACGCCCTGGAAGGCCAGGAGTGGCTCGACACGGCCGCCACGGGCGTCCGCCGGGCGGTGCGCGCGCTGCCCCTGGGCAAGGGGCGCGACGCATTGCGCGGCCTGTGGCTCGGCCACCCCCTGCATCCTGTGCTGGTCCAGGTGCCGATCGGCGCCTGGACCTGTGCCGGGATACTCGACCTGCTGCCCGGCGAGAGCCGCGCCGCCCGCCGCCTGGTGGCGGTGGGTCTGGCCGCGGCCGGGCCCGCGGCGCTGGCCGGCTGGGTGGACTGGGCGGAGCAGCGCCCCCGCCAGGCCCGCGTGGGCCTGGTGCACGCGGCCGCCAACGTCGCCGCCGTCGCGACGTACACCGCTTCCCTCGTCCACCGCTACAGGGGCCGGCCCGTGCTCGGCCGGGCCCTCGGTTTCGGCGGCATGGCCCTCGCCACCGCGGGTGGTGTGCTGGGCGGCCACCTCGCCTACCGGCAGGGCGCGGGCGTGAACCATGCGGAGGCGGTGCCCGTGCTGGTCGAGCCGGGCTGGCACCGCGTCGGGGTGCCGGAGGACTTCCCGGTCGGCGAGCCCGTGCAGCGCATGGCCGATGAGGCGGCGGTGGTCGTGGTCCGGGAGTACGACGGGCGCTTCCACGCACTGGCCGGCCGCTGCAACCACATGGACGGCCCCCTGCACGAGGGAAAGGTGCTGGAAGGCTGCATCGAGTGCCCCTGGCACGGCAGCCAGTTCCGGCTCTCGGACGGCGCCAATGTGCAGGGACCGGCGACCGCGCCGCAGCCGCGGTTCGACTGCCGGATATCGGCCGACGGACAGGTCGAGGTCCGGCTCGCCCAGAGCTGAGCCCGGCGCAGAGCCCGCCGCGAAACCCGCCGCAGACGGCACACGAGCGCGTGCCCGTGGCTTTCGCGCCGGGCCGCGGGGTAGGCGCACGGCATGGCGGACTACGACGCCTCGCCCTACGTCCCCGAAGACGCCGACCTCGCGGCACTCAGCAGCGCGGCCGCCCGCTGCCACGGCTGCCCGCTGTACGCGGATGCCACCCGGACCGTCTTCGGGCAGGGCGAGCCCTCAGCGAGTGTCGTCCTGGTGGGCGAGCAGCCGGGGGACCACGAGGACCGGCAGGGCCGCCCCTTCGTCGGCCCGGCCGGAAGAATCCTGCACAAGGCGATGGAGGAGGCTGGGATCGACCCGGGCGACGCCTATGTGACCAACGCCGTCAAGCACTTCAAGTTCACCGTCCCCGAGGGCGGCAAGCGGCGGATCCACAAGCAGCCCTCGCTGCGCGAGGTGAGCGCCTGCAAGCCGTGGCTGGACGCGGAACTGGAGCGGATAGCCCCGCGGGTCGTCGTGGCCCTCGGCGCGACCGCGGCGAAGGCTTTGATGGGGCCCGAATTCCGGGTCACAAGGCAGCGCGGGAGACTTCTCACCCCTGGCGTACCGATCGACGGCGCTCATATCGTCGCCACGGTCCACCCCTCCGCCGTGCTGCGCGCCGGCGACAACCGCGAGGAGATGTACGCGGGGCTGGTCGCGGACCTGCGCGTGGCCGCCGACGTTCTGGGCTGAGCACATGGCGGACGACCTCGGCCGACCCCGGTCGCGCCCGTTTCCGTCCCGTCCCGCGGGGCAGCCGCACAGAAGATGGGGGGACCGTCCTCAGGGAGGTGCGCCATGAGTACGCCGCCCACCGGCAACCGTTCCGCCCCTTATGGCGGCACCGAACACGCCGAACACAAGGTGCCGCCCACGGAGACGCCTCCGGCGGAGAGCAGCACGACAGAAGGGATCTCCCTGCCTGAGCGCCCGGAACTGCACAACGCGTGGGGTTTCACCCCCCTGGTGCTGATCCTCTGCGTGGTCGCCGTCTTCGTCGCGGGCGTGATCGCCATGATCGTCGCCCTGTCCTCGTAGGCACTCGAAGGCGCCGCCGCTGTGCGGCGCCGCGAGGGTGCGGTCCGGCTTCCGTCCGGCGAGACGCCCCATGTGGTGACTTAAGGCGATGTGACCTGTAGCAATGTGACACGCGCCATTTTCACCTGTTTGGGTGAGGTTGTAGATTTCCTTCAGCGAAGGGCGCCCTGATGCTTTCAGTCGGCGTGCCCGCCACGCCGAAGGAGCAGTCAATGGGTGCCGACCTCACCCCCGTCACGACCGCCACGACGCAGTGGCTCCTGCGTTCCTACCCCCACGCCGGCGGTGTCCTCGGAGCCGCCCTGGCCGAGGCCCAGGCCCGGCAGGCAGTCACCGTCGCGGCGTGGCTGCGGTACCCCACGACGACGGAGGCCGCGCTCGTCACCATGGCCGGTCCAGGAGGCTCGGGGCGCCTGGACCGGTTGGTGGGCGCAGTCGAATGGGCCGGCGAGGAGGAGTCGGCCTGGCGGTCCTGGGTCGACGAGGTGGTGGCGAGTTGGGCGGCGTGCCTGCTCGGCCGACCCGACCTGGCGCAGGAGGCGGTGGCCCTCGTGGCGCACCGGGAGCACATGGCAGGGCTCGCGTTCGACTTCCGCCGCCTGCTCTCGCCCGACGACACCGACCTGAGGGCCGCGGCGCTGCTCCGGCATCCCGACCTGCTCGAACCCGTGGCCGTCCTGCACCGCGACGCCCTGACCCTGCGCCTGGGCCTGTCCCGGGGGTGGTCCGACGCGGCCTGAACGGCGCCGGACCATCCCCGGTCCGGGCTCAGTCCCCGGTCAGGAGCACCAGGAGCGGCACGGGGACGCAGACGGCCGCTGCCAGCAGGGCGACGGTGACGACCGTGCACAGCAGTCGCTGCCGCAGGCTGCGGTAGCGCTCCTCGTACGCGTCCCGCAGAGCCCCCTCGCGCCGCGAGAGACGTCGCAGTATCACGCCGGTCAGATCGAGGCGGTCGGCGACGTAGAGCCGGAGCACCTCCTCCCGCTGGCCGGTGGTCAGCCACGGCATGCGGTCGGCGAAGGCCCCCGCGGCGATCCGGGCGTCGCCTGCCTCCGCGTGCCAGGACAGGAAGTCCTCGCAGCGAGCGATGCCGTCCGCGGCGGCCGGATCGCCTGCCTTCTTGGCCGGGCGCATCATGCCTGCCCCTCGTCGAGCGGCTTCGCGACTCCCTTGCCGGGCTCGACGACGTCGCGGCGGCCGGCGTTGAGTTCCTGGTCCATGGCGGCGACGTCGGGGTGGTGGAGGTCGAAGGCGGGGGACTCGGAGCGGATCTTGGGCAGGGTGAGGAAGTTGTGCCGCGGCGGCGGGCAGGAGGTGGCCCACTCCAGGGAGCGGCCGTAGCCCCAGGGGTCGTCGACCTCGACCGGCTTGCCGTAGCGGGCGGACTTCCACACGTTGTACAGGAACGGCAGGGTGGACATGCCGAGGAGGAAGGCGCCGATGCTGGAGACGGTGTTCAGGAACGTGAAGCCGTCGGCGGCCAGGTAGTCGGCGTAGCGGCGGGGCATGCCCTCGGCCCCGAGCCAGTGCTGGACGAGGAAGGTGCCGTGGAAGCCGATGAAGAGCGTCCAGAAGTGGATCTTGCCGAGCCGTTCGTCGAGCATCTTCCCGGTGAACTTGGGCCACCAGAAGTGGAAGCCGGCGAACATCGCGAAGACCACGGTGCCGAAGACGACGTAGTGGAAGTGGGCGACGACGAAGTACGAGTCGGTGACGTGGAAGTCCAGCGGCGGCGAGGCGAGGATCACCCCGGTCAGGCCGCCGAAGAGGAAGGTGACGAGGAAGCCGATCGACCACAGCATGGGTGTCTCGAAGCTCAGTGACCCCTTCCACATGGTGCCGATCCAGTTGAAGAACTTCACCCCTGTCGGCACGGCGATCAGATAGGTCATGAACGCGAAAAACGGCAACAGGACCGCACCCGTGGCGAACATATGGTGCGCCCACACCGTGGCCGACAGCCCGGCGATGGAGATCGTCGCTCCGATAAGGCTGACGTAGCCGAAGACGGGCTTGCGGGAGAAGACCGGGATGACCTCCGTGACGATGCCGAAGAACGGCAGCGCGATGATGTACACCTCCGGGTGTCCGAAGAACCAGAACAGGTGCTGCCACAGCAGCGGCCCGCCGTTGCCCGGGTCGTAGACGTGCGCGCCGAACTTGCGGTCCGCGAACAGGGCGAGCAGGGCGGCGGCCAGCACCGGGAACGCGAACAGCACCAGCACCGAGGTCAGCAGGATGTTCCAGGTGAAGATCGGCATCCGGAACATCGTCATGCCCGGGGCGCGCATGCAGATGATCGTGGTGACGAAGTTGACCGCGCCGAGGATCGTGCCGAACCCGGACATCGCCAGGCCCAGGATCCACATGTTGCCGCCGACATAGGGAGTGCGTTCGCCGCCCGATAGCGGGGTGTAGGCGGTCCAGCCGAAGTCCGCCGCGCCCTCGGTGGTGAGGAAGCCGGCCACGGCGATCAGTGAGCCGAACAGGAACAGCCAGTACGACAGCATGTTCAGCCGGGGGAAGGCCACGTCGGGGGAGCCGATCTGGAGCGGCATGATGGCGTTGGCGAACCCGGCGAACAGCGGGGTGGCGAACATCAGCAGCATCATCGTGCCGTGCATGGTGAACGCCTGGTTGTACTGCTCGTTCGACAGGATCTGGATGCCTGGGCGCGCCAGTTCGGCGCGCATCACCAGCGCCAGCACACCGCCGAACGTGAAGAAGCCGAAGGCGCTCGCCAGATAGAGCGACCCGATCTTCTTGTGGTCCGTCGTGGTGAGCCAGTCGACGACGACGGCACCCGGCTTGCGCCGCTCCCGTTCCGCCCCCTGTGTCGGTTCCACCTGCAGTGCCATATCTGGTGCCGCCCTTTCACCTGGATCGCGATGCCCGCCGCCTTCGCCGTGCGTCACGGTGTTCGGGCGCCTTTGCACAGGTCCTTCGTATTGCGGTCGCCTGCCACCGGAGCGGATTGCCTCTTTGGTGGGCGTGGTGCGAACACGGATGAAATGACCGGAAGCGGGCCTTCCCCTCCGTCCTGCAGGGCCGTAAGGGCGACCCGCACTCGGTTCGTCCGGCGCTTCGGCCGTCGTGCTTCGCCGATCTGGTATGCGTTGACCGCGATCCAGTCCGGTGGTGGCCCGCAGGGCGGTGCACTCGACCTCGCCGAGTGCGCCGCCGCCTTCCGAACCGCCGGGCGGCCGGACCAGGGCGCGTCGTTGCGGGGGAAGGGAACAGACGATGCCCACGGGCGTGGTGAAGTGGTTCAACGCCGCCAAGGGCTACGGCTTCATCGCACAGGACGAGGGCCTGACGTGTCCGCCCACTTCTCCGGCATCTCCGGTTCCGGCCACCGCGAGCTGCGCGGCGGGGATCAGGTGACCTTCCGGATCGTCCACGGGCGCAAGGGTCCGCGGGCGGAGGACATCGTCCGCCGCTGAGGCCGTGGCACCCGCCGGCACGGGCAACGGCCCGCCCGCCATACCGTGCGGCGGGCGGGCGGCTGCCCCAGGTCACTCCTCGCGGTCCATGGCCTGGCGGATGGCGTCGCGGGTGCGGTCCATCAGGGCCGCGACCGGTCCCACGGCGATGTTCTTCGCGGCGGTCTCCACCCCCGGGTGGGGGCGGGTGGGCGCCATCTTCTCGGCGGCCTTCACGGCCTTCGCCATCATCGCCAGCCGCTGCGGGCTGGTCCTGTGCCGCAGCTGCGCGAACTCGTACCGCTCCTCGGCCCTGGCGTGCCTGAGCACGTCGTCCCGCAGCGCGAGCAGCGCGGGCATGAACTCCGGGTCGTCGGTGTCCATCTCGTCGAGGGTGGAGAGGGCCTCCTTCGCGGCCCGCTCCTCCTCCAGCCGGTCGTCGACCACCTGCTCACCGCCGTCGAAGGCCGTGCGCGCCGCGGGGTGGACGACCTCCTCCTCCGCGGTCTCGTGCACGGCCAGCAGCCGCACAAGCCGCTGGAAGGCGTCCCGCCGGGCCTCGCCGTCACAGGTGCGTACTTCGTCGAACAGATCGTGGATGTCGCCGTGCTGGCGCGTCAGCAGCGCCACCACGTCGTCGCCGGCCACCGGGTCGCCGGGCTGAGCCTGCTGCGTCACGGGATCTCCTCTCGCAGAATCGGTCGCGCCCGCTACCGCTGCGGGTCCACGGGGTGCGGGCCTTCCGTCTCCTCCCGGTAGTCCCGGCCGAACATCTCCTGGTGCTGGGCCATCACCCGGTCGCTGGGCGGCGCCTCGCCCTCGTGGAGGCGTTCCTGCATCTGCTCGAACCGCTCGTGCGCCTCGCGCACATAGCCGGTGCCCAGGGTCGTCAGGTCCATCTGGGTCTCCAGCAGCTCGCGTAGGTACGCCTTGTTCGGCTCGAAGGTCAGCACGTTCGGCAGCGCGGGCGCCAGAACCTCCTCGGGCTCCCGGCCGTCGTGGCGGCGCATCAGGTCGCAGGCCACCCGCAGGTGCTCCAGCTCCATGTTCAGGTGCAGCTCCCAGATGGCCTTCACCTTGGGATCGCTCTCCTGCTCCATGAAGGAGTAGTAGAGGTAGCACTCGTTGTACTCGTGGTTGACCAGCTGCTCCCACCACGTCTCACCCGGGTCCACGAGGGACTCGTAGTGCGTGACGTGCTCTTCCTCGATGAGGCCGATCTCCTGGTACAGCTGGCGGGCGATCGGCTCCATGTAGGTGGGGCCGGTGTTCATGTAGAAGTTCATCGTCTGCTGCTCCGCCGCCATGATCGTCAGGGCGTGGAGCTTGGACAGCGGATTGACGCTGGTGCGGTCGTACGGCTCGCGGACATTGTCGACCGGGTTGCGGTGGTGCAGCGGTGTGGGCCGTCCGGGCATGACCTCGGTCAGGCCGTCGACGATCGACTCGGCCTTGCGGTGCTCGATCATCTCGTACAGGTTCGCGTACCGGTACAGGTGGTCGAAGTCCTCCAGCACACCGAACTCGTAGGCCTGCTTCAGGTACGGGTCCGGCTCCATGCGGGCCACCCAGGCGGTCAGGTCGACCGCGACCTGCTCGTAGGCGATCGTCGTCTCCAGCACCGACGACACGCCCGGCAGAAGCCAGTTCACGGCCTTCTGCTGCTGTGCCTCGATGTACCGCGTCCTGGCGAGTTGCTGCTTGACCTGGACGTCGTCGCAGTTGCGGGCGAGGTGGTGGCCGAAGAAGATCGCCTCCGTCTCGATCCCGTTCATCGCGATGATGCGACACCGCGTGTACGGGTCCGCCGCGTCCGGGTCGATGGGCTCCACGTTCAGCTCCCGCCAGCTGCGCAGCTGACGGTCGAGCGGGATGCCCCGCTGCTCCAGGGGGTTGAAGGTCACGGCACTACTCCTGCTTCAGCGCCCTCACCGTGGTGAGGCCTGGGGTTCGTTGCCGGGACGGCCTCATGTGCGAGGCAGTCCCGTGCTGTGGTCGACTGCGCCGGCGAGGCGCCCCCCTGTGCTCCCGCGAGGCGGCTACGTCCCGTAGCCGGGCCCCGGCCGTACGGCGGGGCCGGCGCACGGCCCAGGAAGGATCGGGGAGGTCGGACCTGGCGTTGCGGCGCCGTGAACAGCCTGGCAGCCCCCATGCGGAGCCGCACTCGGGGTGCCCGCGTCCGTGTGAGGAGGCGGTGCACGCCGGGCGGGCCGGCTGCCCGCAGAGGTGAGGAATCGGACGAGACGGCAGGGGCAGGCGCATGAGGGCAGGGGTGGGTGGGGTGTCCCGAGGAGGTGTGCCATGGCCGAACGCGATGTCGGCAAGGGCGACCAGGTGTCGTGGAAGAGCCACGGCCAGAAGGTGACCGGACGGGTCAAGAAGAAGATCACGAAACGGACCCGGGCGGCGGGTCGGACCGTCGACGCCTCGCGCGAGGAGCCGCAGTACGAGGTGGAGAGCGACAGGTCAGGGCGCACCGCGGTGCACAAGCCCGGGGCGCTGCGGAAGGAGGACTGAGCCATGGCCGAGGCCGAGCGGCGCGACGACCGGAGGCAGACCGTGGCCGCCTTCGAGGAGGCCGTCAACATGACCGCGGCGCAGCTCGAGAAGTGGCTCGGCACCGAGGCGTCGCAGAGCGTCGGACAGAGCGACGGACACGGCGGTGGTGAGAGCGTCGGCCATGCCTCGGGCCGGCGCATCGTCACACTCCTGCGCACCAGGAAGGGCGATCTCAGCGACGACGACCTGGCGCACATGCGCAAGGTCGTGGGCTACGTCCACCGCCACATCAAGCAGCGGCCCGGCGGCGACGTCACCGACACCAGGTGGCGGTCCTCGCTGATGAACTGGGGCCACGATCCGCTCAAGTGACCCGGTTCGCGCGGGATGAGGCCACTGGTGAGCGAGGCCCCCCGCTCTGACGGACCTGCCGCCACCTCCCACCGCTGTCGCGTGGTGCCTCAGGGGCGTCGCCAGGAGTCGTCCCCGAGATGGGAACCAGCCATCGGCCCCATGCGCAGCATGCCGCCGTCGACCGCCCAGGAGGCGCCGGTGACGTAAGCGGCGTCGCGGCCGGCGAGGAAGGCGATGACGGCGGCGACCTCCCGGGCGTCACCGGGACGGCGCAAGGGGATGCCGGGCCGTGGCACGGCGTGGACATCGGCGTCCTCCTGGCCCGTCATCGGGGTGGCGATCTCCCCGGGTGCCACGGCGTTGACCGTGATGCCGTACTCCGCCAGCTCCAGGGCCATCACCTGGGTGAGCAGACCGAGGCCGCCCTTCGCCGCACAGTAGGGGGCGGCGCCGACCCGCGGCTGGTGCTCGTGGACCGATGTGACGTTCACGATGCGCCCGCCGCCGCCCTGGGCGATCATGCGGCGGGCCGCACGCTGGCCGCACAGGAACGGCCCGACCAGGTCGACGTCGACCACCTCCCGCACCGTCGCCAGATCCAGTTCGAGGAACGCCGTCATGGTGCCCGTACCGGCGTTGTTCACCAGGATGTCGACGCGTCCGAGACGGTCGACGAGCCCGTCGAGGACATCGGCGGCCGCGGGGAGGTCGGTCAGGTCGAGCCGGCTGACCTCGGCCCGCCGGCCGTGCCGGCGGACCTCCTCCGCGGTGGCCTCCGCCCCGTCGCGGTCGCAGTGGTAGGTGATGCCCACGTCCAGGCCGTCGGCGGCCAGGCGCACCGCGGTGGCGCGGCCGATGCCGGAGTCGGCCCCGGTGACGACCGCGACGCGGCCCGTCGCGTCCGCCGTCACGGCCACGAGGGCTCCCTGCGCGGCACGACGACCAGTTCCGACAGCGCGCTGCCGACGGGCACCGACAGGGCGTACAGGACGGTGTCGGCGACGATCTCCGGGCTCTGCAGCAGAGAGACGTCGGCGTCGGGGAACCGCTCCAGGATGAACGGGGTGTGCATGCCGCCCGCGATGACACCTGTCACCCCGATGCCCGGGCAGTCGCGCTGCGCCTCCTGGAACAGGGTGTGGGTGAAGGCGCGCAGGCCCGCCTTGGAAGCGGCGTAGGGTCCGGCCTCGGTCCAGGTCCGGGTCGCCGCGGTCGACAGGATGTTGACGATGTGCCCGCCGCCGCGGGCGACCATGCGCCGGTAGGCCTCCAGGACCAGGTACACCGGGCCGAGCAGATTGGTGGTGACCACCCCGGTCACCTCCTGCGCGCTGAGGCGCTCGATCGGCTTCGACACGTCGACGGCGGCGTTGTTGACCAGGATGTCCACCGGCGTCCGCTCCTCGTCCAGATCGCGGAAGACGGTCGCGACGGCCGCGGCGTCGCGGATGTCCAGTTCCACCACGCGGGCCGAGCCGCCGTCGCGGGTGATCCCGTCGCACACCTCCTGGGCCAGGTCCTTGCGTACGTCCGCCACGAGTACGGGCGCCCCGGCGGCCGCGAGGCGGCGGGCGACGGCCGCGCCCAGTCCGCGCGCCGCGCCGGTCACCAGGGCCTGCCGGCCGTACAGGTCGACGTGGACCGCCTCACTCATGCCGATCCGCCTTTCGCTCGGAGACCCGGGAGACCGGGAAGGGACGTGCCGCGGCGGCGCCGCCCTGTCGCTCTCCACTCTGGGCGCCGTCACGGCCCCGGGCATGCCGGGCAGGGCAACGGTGTGCCCGGCGGCGTGGGGCCGGGCTGTGACCAAGCCCACGCGATGCCCCGGAGCCCAAGGCGCACGCGGGCTGCGGCGGCGCGGACCGGGCGCCCGCGCCGCCGCGTGGCCCCGCTCACAGGGGGCGCTCTGACACGCTGGGCGGCGCCATGGCCGGGTCGGACCCGATGCCGTGGCAACCGTCCGTCGGCGAAGGCGCCGCGCCGCTCCCGCGGCATCGCGGGGGTCGCGGCCCTCCGCCCTCGCCCGCCTTGTGCGCCGCAGGGCTCGTCCCCGATCACACATCACCATGTCCCTCTCCTCGTCCGTCCCGTCCGCCGCCGTGAGCGCCCAGAGCGCCGAAGGCGCCGCGAGCGCCGCCCCTGCCGCGGCCGGCGACTCCCGTTCCCCGTGGCGTTCCCTGCGCTACCGGAGCATGCGCTGGTGGTCCGTCGCCAACTTCGTGTCGAACACCGGCACCTGGATGCAGCTGACCGTGCAGAACCTGCTCGTGCTGCACCTCACGGGCTCCGCCGCCGCCACGGGCCTGTCGATCTCGGTACAGGCCGCTCCGGGCGTCCTGGCGAGCCTTTTCGGCGGCGCCGCGGTGGACCGGTGGCCGCGGAAGCTCACCGCCGGAGTCAGCCAGCTGCTGCTCGGCGTGGTGGCCTTCGTCACGGCGGCCCTCGTGGCCACCGGCGGCCTGTCGATGGGCGTGCTGATGGCGCTGGCCGCGGTGACCGGCGTCATCGCCACCGTCGACGGGCCCGCCTGCGCGCTGCTGGGCAACGACCTGGTCCGCAAGGAGGACGTGCCCTCGGCGATCGGAGTAGGCTCGCTCATCACGAACGCCGGCCGGCTGGCCGGCACCGCCCTGGCCGGGGTGGCCGTCGCCGGGTTCGGCACGGCCGCGGCCTACGCCGCCAACGGGCTGTCGTTCTGCTTCGTCGCCGCTGTCATCCCGTTCCTCCGCCCGGTCGGCGGCGCGCTCACCCGCTCCAGGGGCGGCGCCCGCCCGGCGCCTCGTGCGCGGGCCGCGCAGGAGCAGGAGGCGCTGACCGTGCGGCAGGGCCTGGCCTTCTTCGTGCGCCGCCCTCGGCTGATGGCTCTGGCGGGCGTCACCACCCTCAGCGCCGTCTTCGGCCGCAACTACCAGCTGACACTCGCCGTCCTGGTCACCGGGCCGCTGGCGGCGGGCGCCGGCGCCTTCGGCACCGTCTCCACGGTGCTGGCGCTGGGCGGAATCTGCGGCGCGGTGCTCGGCGCGCGCTTGCGCCGGCCCTCGGTGCGCCTGGTCGGCGTGCTCGCCGCGGCGGGCGGTCTGCTGCAGATCGTGGCCGGGCTGTCGCCGTCCTTGGCGCTGCTGCTGGTGATGGTGCTGCCGATGGCCCTGGTCGAAGCGGTGTCCGACACGGCCGGCACCACGGTGCTGCAGACCGACCCACCGCCGCACCTGCGGGGCCGGGTGCTGGGCATCTGGGGGAGCGTGCGCACCCTCAGCGGGCTGGCCGGACCGCCGGCGCTCGGGTTGTTCATGCAGCTGGCGGGGGCACGGGGAGCCCTGGTCGGAGGCGGGGCGCTCATCGCCGCCACCGTGGCGGCCGGCTGCCTGGTGCGGCAGCGCCGTACGGCCCGTCCCGTGCTCGTGCGGCTGTGGAGCCGGGCGGGCGCCGCCTCGCGAGCGGCGCTCAGGACCGCGGCGTAGCCCACCGGCGGCATCACGGCTCGATCTCCGCACGGGGCGGCCCTCGCCGGACGCGGGCGAGGACCGCCTGGGGGAGCGCGGCCGGGCCGTGGCCGTCGGGAATGGCGCGGCGGAAGATGGCCTGGGCCGACGCTGACGCGTTCCCGCACTTCGCTCCGGGGTGAGCGTAGCAGTGTGCGTTCGCCTCGCTGCAGAACGCGGTCGCCGAGACGCCGAAAGCCGCACCTGGAGTCGGAGGAAGCCCCCGGCCGGCCGCGCCCCGTCCCCGGCAAGGCGCAGGGCCGCACAGGTACACCGTGACCTCAGGACGTCCAGCGGATGCACCGGGTGCCCGTCTGGCGTGAGATGGAGACGGGATGTCGTCGCGGATCGGCGGGACGGATGGGTGCCAGGGAAAGTGACTCGGCCATGGACGCGCTGCTGGACGCGTTGCACCGCGCAGAACCGGGACGGCTGCCGCACGTCGTGCAGCGGCACTACGCGGACCTCGGGCTGGAGAAGACCACCATCTATGTGGCTGATCTTCAGCAGAACGTCCTGGTGGCGCTGCCGGACGACGAAGGCGGCCGGCCTCCGCAGCAGCTGCCCATCGACGCCAGCCTGGCCGGTTGGGCCTACCGGTCCGAGTCCCCGCGCATCGAGCCGGGCGAACATGACACCGTCGTGCTGTTCGTGCCGATCATCGACGGAGTGGAGCGGCTGGGCGTGCTGCGCGTCGAGACGAGCGCGCTGAACGCCGCGACCGTCCGGCGCTGCCAGTCCGTGGCCGCCCTGGTGGCGATGGCCCTGGCGACCAAGGGCGCCTACAGCGACGTGCTGGCCCGTACGCAGCGCGCCGCGCCGATGGGCGTGGCGGCGGAGATGGTGTGGGCGTTCCTGCCGCCCCGCACCATCGGCACCGAGCTGATCACCTCCACCGCCGTGGTGGAGCCCGCCTACGAGGTCGGCGGCGACGTCTTCGACCACTCGGTGGTCGACGACGTCCTGCACACCGCCGTGGTAGACGCCATGGGCCACGACCTGGCGGCCGGCCTGACCTCCTCGGTGGTGCTGGCGGTCTGCCGCAACGCGCGCCGCGCCGGCGCCGACCTGCCGGAGATCCTGGACACCGTCGAAGAGCACCTCCAGCGGCTCTTCCCCGAGCGCTACGCCACCGGGACCTTCCTCAGCCTGCAGACGACCACCGGGCGTCTGCGCTGGGTCAACTGCGGGCACCCGCCGCCCTATCTGCTGCGGGACGACGCCCTGGTGCCCGGGGCGTTCCACAGGGAACCCGGACTGCCGCTGGGGACGGGTATCGGAGCGGCAGGACAGCGGCAGGTGCACGAGGTGCGCCTGGAGCCGGGCGACCGCGTCCTGCTCTACACCGACGGCGTCACCGAGGCCCGGCTGACCGGGAGCGCCTTCGGCGAGGAACGCTTCATCGACTACATCAACCGTGCGGCCGCGGCCGGGGAGCCGGCGCCGGAGGTGCTGAGGCGCCTCGTCCACGCGATCCTCGGATCGCAGGCCGGGCGCCTGAGCGACGACGCGACCATCCTGCTCTTCGAATGGCATCCCCTGCGCCAGGCCCAAATGCCCTGACGGCACCTCTGGCGCCCGGCGACCGGATAGGGTCGCGCGGTGATCATCTGGCTGAACGGAACCTTCGGCGCAGGCAAGACGACGACGGCGGCCGAGCTCACCCGGTGGGTGCCCGGTGCGCGGGTCTTCGACACCGAGCACGTCGGCTACATGCTTCGGCACGTGCTCGAGAAGGCCGTTCCGGTGCGGGACTTCCAGGAGTGGCCCCCGTGGCGGACCCTCGCGGTCGCCTCGCTGGTCCAGGTGCACGGCTATGTCGGCGGGACGCTGGTCGTGCCGCAAACCGTGCTGGTGGAGGCCTACTGGCGGGAGATCGAGGCCGGACTGGAGCGGGCGGGCCTGCCCGTACGGCACGTCGTGCTGCACGCGGACCCGGACACGCTCACCCGGCGGATCGAGGGCGACACGGTGGAGACCGGCGCCCGGCGGTGGAGGCTGGACCACCTGGCGGAGTACGAGAAGGCCCTGCCGTGGCTGCGGGCGGCGGGGACCGTGGTGGACACCACCGACCAGCCGCCGGTAGCGGTGGCGCGGCGCATCGCGGAGTCCGCCGGGTCCTGAAGACCGGCGGCCGCCTTCTCACGGGGCGCGGTCCTCGGCCCTACCCGGCTCGTCCCCGGTGGACGCGGACGCGGGTGGTGCCGTCCGGGGCACTCACCGGGCGTGGCGCCCGCATCGCGTCGCGGGCGGCGTGCAAAACCTCGTCCACCGTGATGCGCAGCAACCGTTCGTCGGGCCGCAGGCCGTGCGCGTCGCCCGGCCGGGCCGCGCCGTGCCGGTCCCCGTGCCAGAGCACACGGTGGCAGGGGCGGTGCGGAGGGCCCCACAAGCGCGGCGACACGGGGCCGAAGAGCACCACCGAGGGGGTGCCGAACGCCGAGGCCAGGTGCGCCAGACCGGTGTCGCCCACGATGACGCACCGGGCGTGCGCGACGAGGGCGGCCAGGCGGGTGAAGGGCACGTCGGCGGTGCCGCCCAGCACGTCTCCCGCGGCGAGGCCCGCTCGGTGCGCGACCCGCCGGGCCAGCTCGGCCTCTCCGGCGCCCGCGGTGATCACCACCCGGTGGCCCGTGCGCCGCAAGCGGTCCGCGACAGCCGCGAACTGCTCCGCGGGCCAGCGCCGTGCCGGTGCGTCGGCGCCCGGGTGGACCACCACCGCACCGGGGGCCGGCGAGGCGGCGCGCGGCCGGAGCAGGGCCAGGTCGGAGGGGTCGGCGGGTAGGCCGTACCAGGTGAGCAGACGGCACCAGCGGGCACGCTCGTGTTCGTCCTCGTGCCAGACCGGGCCGACCAGGGCGGGGCTGCCCGGACGGGCGTAGGCGAGCAGCCGTTCCGGCCGCAGGCGCTGGAGCAGGAGGTGGCTGGGCGGCCCGTTGCCGTGCAGGTCCACCGCGAGCCGGGGCGGTGGGCCGCGCCAGGGGAGGGAGTCTGGGACGGCCCGGCCCGGGGCCGCCGCGGGCAGCAGGCGGTCCACCGCCCCCGTCGCGGCGCAGACGCCCGCCAGTCGCGCGGGGGCGGCGAGCACCAGCTCGTGGTCGGGCAGGGCCCGGCGCAGCGCGCGCAGGGCCGGGACGGCGGTCAGAAGGTCGCCCAGGCCGAGGGCGCGCAGCACCAGGACCCGCGGCCGTGCGGGGCCCGTCATGGCGCGGGGGGTCGCACGCTGGCGGCGGCGCGGTGGGCGAGCCGGGTGGTGGAACGGCCGTTCAGGTAGGGCAGGACCACGCACTGACCGCCCCAGGACCGTACGGCCGCGGCCTCGGGAAGCGCGTCGGCGTCGTAGTCGCCGCCCTTGGCCCACACCTCGGGGCGAAGCCGGCCGAGCAGCGAGGTGGGGGTGTCCTCGTCGAAGACGGCGACGGCGTCGACGCATTCCAGTCCGGCCAGGACGCGCAGCCGGTCGGCCAGCGGCGACAGGGGCCGTCCCGGGCCCTTGAGCCTGGTGATCGACGCGTCGGAGTTGACGCAGACGATCAGGCAGTCCCCGATCCGGCGGGCGCTCTCCAGCAACCCGACATGGCCCGCGTGCAGCAGGTCGAAGCAGCCCCCCGTGGCGACCACGGTGCCGCCGCGCGCGCGGACCTGCTCGGCGAGCGCGAAGGGGTCGGTCCGCGCCTCGGCCCGGACGGCGGGCTGGGCGTGGCCGGTGCTCCACAGGGCCGGGTTGCCCGCCCCGCCATCCGCCACGAACGCCGCGGCCTCGGCGACGCCGCGCTGGACGGCCTCCTCGGGGAGGCAGCCGTCCGCCAGTGCCCCGGCGGTCTCGGCGGCGAAGCAGTCGCCGGCGCCGCAGGCGTCGCCGGCGGCCCGGTACGGGGCCGGCACCAGCATCGGTGATGCCGCTCCCGGCCTGGTGAGCAGGACGCCGCGTTCGCCGAGGGTGACGGCGACGGCCGCCGCGCGCCAGCGGCCGGCCAGTTCGGAGCCGGCTTCGGCGCAGGAACGCAGGGAGGCGTCGGCCGCGGCTCCGTCGGCGAACGCCCGCACCTCGGCGGCGTTCGGCGTGACGAGCCGCGCGCCGGGCACGGGGGTCTGCCCCCGCGGATGGGGGTCCCACACCACCGTCGCCCGGCGTCCCAGCGCCGCCAGGTGCTCCCGGACGGCGGTGGCGGTGCCCCTGCCGTAGTCGGCGACCAGGACGGTGTGCGCCTGCCGCAGCGCCTCGGCGACGGCCCTGCCGGGGCGGCCCGGGGCGCCGTTTCCCCGGTCGACCCGGACCAGGGGGCGCCCGTCGGCCAGGACCCGCGTCTTGACGGGCAGCGTCCCGTGCAGCGGGAGTTCCACCACCCTGACCCGGGAGGTCAGCAGACGGCGTACGGTCGCGCTGGCCGGGTCGCCGCCGAGTGCGGTGACCAGCAGCACCTGCCTGCCGCCGCGGGCGGCCAGCACCGCCGCCAGGGCGGCCCCGCCGGGCCGGTGCCGGTCATGGGCCACGTCGACGACCGGCGCGGGGGCGTCCGGGGCCAGTCGCGCGCAGACCCCCTCGATGTCCTGGTCGAGCAGGGCGTCGCCCACGACCACCAGCGGTGCCCGGGCGGTCATGACGTCCTCCGGCGCACGGCGGCGGGGGTGAACGGGTCGGCCCCGGGAGAGGTGAGGGCGTCGTCGAAGCACGCGCACAGCAGATGGACGGCGACCAGGTGGGTCTCCTGGATGGTGGCCGCACCGTCGGCGTCCACGCACAGCGCCTCGTCGGCGGCGTTCGCCAACGGGTTGGGCCGGGGCCCTGTCAGGGCCCACACGCGCAGGCCGGCGGCCCGTCCGGTCCGGGCGGCGGCGAGCAGATTGGGGCTGCGGCCCGAGGTGGACAGCAGCACCAGCACATCACCGGGGCGGCCGTGCGCGGCGACCTGGCGGGCGAAGACCTCCTGGTACCCGTAGTCGTTGCCGATGGCGGTCACGCTGGACGTCTCCGCGTGCAGGGCGATGGCCGAGTACGCCGGACGCTCCTGCTGGTAGCGGCCGACGAGTTCGGCCGTCAGATGCTGGGCCTGGGCGGCGCTTCCGCCGTTGCCCGCCGCGAGGAGACGGCCGCCGAACGGCAGCACCGCCGCCAGGTGGGCGCCCCAGGCGGCGACCTGTTCCACGTTCTGCCGGCGGAACCGGGACAGGGCCTCCTGCAGGGACTGGCAGTGCCGCTGCACGCTGTCGCGTGTGTAGTCGCTCATCCCGGTCCTCCTCGGTCGGCTGGGTGGTTGGTGGGGCGGCCGGTCAGTTGCGGGCCGCGGCGGCGGGCGTCCCCGCGCGGGAGGTGAGGACGTCCTGGTAGACGCGCTCGGTGGACTCGGCGACGCGGGACCAGGAGAAGCGGCTGAGGACGCGTCGCCGGCCTGCCGCCCCGCAGGCGGCGCGGGCGGCCGGGTCGGCGAGCAGCCCGCGGACGGCCAGCGCCAGAGCGGTGGGGGAGCGGGGCGGGACGAGCCGTCCGGTGCCGGGGTCGGTGACGGTGTCCAGGTGGCCCCCCACGGTCGTGGCCACCACCGGGCGGCCGCAGCTCATCGCCTCCAGCGGGACGATGCCGAACGGCTCGTAGTCGGCGGGGCAGACCACCAGGTCCGCGCCGCGCATGAGCAGCGCGATCTGCTCGCCGGGCACTCCGCCGGTGAAGCGCACCCGGTCGGCCACCCCGCTCGCCAGCGCCAGGCCCCGCAGCCTGCGCACCTCCGCGTCCTCGTGCAGACGCTCCCGCGCGGGGCCGCCCACGACGACCAGTTCGGCGCCGGGCAGCCTCGGCAGTGCGGCGATCGAGACGGCGGCGCCCTTGCGGGGGACCATCCGCCCCACCTGCAGCAGACGGTACCGGTACGGGCCGCGCGGGGCGGCGGGCCCCAGCGGGGTGAAGCGGTCCGTGTCCACCCCGCAGGGCACGACACTCACCCGGTGCTCCGGTATCCCCATCGCGGCCAGTTCCAGCACCTCGTCACGGCATGTGGCGATCACCCGGTCGCAGCCGATGCCGACTTCCGTCTCCCAGACGACGCGGGAGGCGGGACTTGTGTCGGCGGCTCCCTGGTGACGCCGCTTGACCGTGCCCAGCGCGTGGTAGGTGTGCACCAGCGGCAGGCGCAGCTGCCGGGCCGCCTGCAGACAGGCCACGCCCGACATCCAGAAGTGCGAGTGGACGACGTCCGGCGGCCGCAGCCGCCAGGACCGTGCCAGGTGACGGGCGAACTCGGTCATATGCGGGAGCAGTTCGTCCTTCGGCACCGGATGTGGCGGGCCCGCCGGCACATGATGGACCTCCACGCCCGGGCACAGCGGCACCAACTGCGCCAGGTCGGGCGCGTCCCGGCGGGTGTAGACGGTGACGCGGTGGCCGCGTCCGGCGAGCGCCGCGGCCAGCCTGGCGACATGCACGTTCTGACCGCCCGCGTCGACGCCGCCCAAAGTGGCGAGCGGACTCGCGTGCTCCGACACCAGGGCGATCGCCATGGAGTCGGCGGTGTGGCGACCGTTCATGGGCACACCTCCTTGAGCAGGCGCTCCCAGTCGTGCAGGAAGCGTTTCAGTCCGTAGCGCTGGAGCGCCGCCTGACGGGCCCGCGCGCCGTCCTCGGCCGCCGCGGCGGGGTCGTGCACATAGCGGCGGGCCGCGGCGGCCAGCACCTCGGGGCGAGTGGAGACGGTGCCGGTGCCCGGGGTGACGGCCTCGACGACCTCGGTGGTGGCCAGGGCCACGACGGGCATGCCCAGGTGCATGGCCTCCAGCAGCGACAGCCCCAGTGACGTCCAGCGCACCGGGTGCAGGTAGAGGCGCCGCCGCGCCATGGCGTCGTGCAACTCGAACTGGGGCAGGTCGGCCGTGCGGCACCGTTCGGGGGGCACCTCCAGGTGCTCGGCCAGTCCTTCGGTGCGCATGCCGAAGACATCCAGTGGCACGGCCTCGGACAGCGACAGCAGCAGGTCCGTTCCGGTGAACCGGCCGCGCCGGACGGGTTCGTTGACCACGACCGCCGCGCGGGGCAGGGTCCCGCTGTAGCGGTGGCCCGGGTCCACGATGCCGTGCTCGATGACCACCGCGCGGGTGCTTCCGTTGTCCCAGAACAGGCGGTTGAAGTGGGTGACGTGCACCAGGGTGAGGTCGTCGCGGTCGGCGAACGGATGCCGGGTGCAGGGCACCCGCCCGGCCGGGGCATTGTGCTCCAGATAGACGGCGGGCACGTCGCGGCCCGGCAGGCGGCCGTCCAGCCACCGTGCGGCCAACTCGAGTTCGTGCGGCCGCTGCAGGAGCACCAGGTCCACCGGTTCCTCCCGCAACCGCGCCGGGGTCACCTCCCGGACCGTCGCGGGCCAGGGGAAGGTGGCGGCCCGGCCGCGTCCGTCGGGACCGCGCCCGTCGGTGACGGGTACCAGGTAGGTGTGCGGTCCCTGGACGAACGCCGTCGTCCAGGATCCGTGCACGTGCCACAGCAGAATGTTCACGGGAGTGCGCCTCCTCGGGTGCGGCCGGTCAGGCGGTCGACGGCGGCCAGGACCGCCGCGTCGTCCACGGCGTCCAGACAGGGATGTCCGGGGACGGGGCAGCGCCGGGCGCGGCTGCCCGCGCAGGCGGCTTCCTGATCGCCCAGCAGCACGTGCGGCACTCCGTACGGGCGCCACCGCCCGGCCGGCACGACGGGGGAGAACAGGCAGACCACCGGCGTTCCCACGGCTGCGGCCAGGTGCATCGCCCCGGTGTTGCCGACCACCACGGCCCGCGCGGAACGCAGCACTCCGGCGAGTTGGGGCCAGTCCGTGGCGCCGCCCAGGTCCAGCCCGTGGTCACCGGCGACCGCGGCGGTCAGGTGCTTCTCCTCCCGGCTGCCGGTGACCACCACCCGGTGGCCCGCGGCGGAGAGCGCCGCCACGGCGCGGGCGGCCCGGCGGACGCTCCACCGCCGTGCCTCGACCGCCGCGCCGGGGTGCACGACGACGTACGGGCCGGGGCCGGTCAGACGGGCCGTGCCGGGCGGCCGCAGGATGCGCAGCCCGCCGTCGTCGCCGTGCGGCAGCGGGAACCCGGCGGCGCGGGCCAGGTCGAGCGCGGCGGCCGCCTCGTGCCTGCGGGGCCGCCTGGTGTGCCGCAGGTCCAGCAGCGAGCCGGGGTAGTCCTCGCAGTCCGCGCAGACGTCGCCCACGCCCGCCAGCTTGAGCAGCAGGGCGACCGGCAGGGGGCTCTGGTGGAAGGAGACCAGGATCAGAGCCCGGTCGAACCGGCCCGCGCTGATCCGCCGCACCACCTCGCGCGTCGCCTCCGCGGACACCGGGGCCGGGTCCAGCCCCACCCAGGGCGCGTCGTGCACCAGCACCTCGTCCACGCCCGGCAGCATCCGCGCCGCCGGCAGGCCCAGGGGCCCGCACAGCAGGGCGGTGTGCGCCGAGTGCGCGGCGACAGCGCGCACGGCCGGTCCGGCCAGCAGGACGTCCCCCGCACTGTCCAGCCTGACCACGAGGGTGCGCGGCGTGCTCACCGTACGGCTCCCGCCAGCACCATCCGCACCGCCTCGAGAAGATTCTCGGCGGTGGACCGGGCCGCCCGGATCTCTCGCGGGCGGGTGGCCGGGGTGGGCACCAGGATGCCATGCGCGCCGGCGGCCTCGGCGGCGGCCACGTCGGAGCCGATGTCCCCGATGACGGCCACGTGCGCGGCCGGCACCCCCAGCCAGTGGGAGGCGGCGAGGACGAGGCCCGGCGCGGGCTTGCGGCAGCCGCAGCCGACGAGGTGCGGGCACACCGCCCACACGGCGAACGGCCCGAGCAGCGTCTCCGTCCGCCGCCTCACCGCCAGGATCTGATGCTTCGTGAGCAGGCCGCGGGCGACCCCGGACTGGTTGGACACCACGCCGACGGGGATGCCGCGGTCCCGCACGGCGTCGACGGCCTCCCGCGCCGTGGGCATGGGCTCCACCCGGTCCGGGTCGCCGTTGTAGGGCACGTCGGCGACCAAGGTGCCGTCGCGGTCGAAGAGCACCGCCTGCGGAAAGCCTCGGGGCGGCGGTGTCGAGGCGCCGGGGAAGAGCCACGGCCCCCACATGCCGCCGAGTGGCGGGCCACCCGAGGTCCCGGTGGTGAAGCGGGCGGTCATGTCCTCACCTCCTCGGCCGGCTGTTCCGCCGCCGCGGGCGCCCGCGCCGGGAGCCGGCGCAGCGGCGCGACACGCCGGTGCTCACCTGGCCGCGCAGCCAGTGCCAGGTGGCGGCGGGCGGGATCACCGCGCTGGTGAGCGCCATCGCCGTCACCTCGGCGCGCGACCGCGGGCCGGGGGCGATCCGCGCCCAGGCGAACTCGGCGGTGCCGGCGAGCCAGAGGGCCGCGCAGCCCGCGGCGGCGGAGCGACGGCCGAACGCCGCCAGCGGGAGCGCCGCCGCCGCGGCGGCGGTGATCAGCACATGGCGGCGCAGCCGGCCGCGCGGCGCTCCTGCCCGGCCCCACCAGTGCCGTCCATGCAGACGGGTCATCAGCACGTCATCGGCGTTGCCCGCCTGCAGGCGCACCGAGATCCACCGGCCGGCCGGGCGCACCGGGTGGACGGTGGTGCGCCGCCCGGCGGCCAGGGACCAGCCGGCGTCGAGGACGCGCAGCGCCAGGTCGGCGTCCTCGCGGAAGGCGCGGCGGAAGCGTTCGTCGAAGCCGCCCACGGCGCGCAGGGCCTCGGTGCGGTAGGCCATGTCGGCGGTGATCCAGCGCGCGGTGGCCAGTCCGGCGGTGTTGCGTTCCCAGTCGGTGGCGGCCCGGCCCTCGGGCAGCGGCACCTGGATGCGGGCCGTGACGGCGGCGGTGCCGCCACCGGCCGCGGCCAGGTCGCCGGCCAGATCCGCGGCCCACGTGGGTCCCGGGACGACGTCGTCGTCGAGGAAGACCACCCAGGGCACCGAACCGGCCAGCCGCCAGCCGATGTTGCGGGCGGCGGCCGGCCCCGCCGCCCGGCCGCGGACCACGGTCGTGCGCGCGCGCAGGCCGGGGGACACCTGCAACGGCGGGCACTCGTCGCCGGGCCGGTCGTCGACCACGACCACGGCCGCGGGAGGGGGTCCGGCAGCCGCGTCGAGCGCACGCAGGCACACCTCCAGGCTGGGCCGGCCCAGGGTGGGGACGACCACGGCGTAGTCCGGCCCGTCCCTGCGGGGCCTCATCGAGGACCGCCCGCACCATCGGCGAACAGCTCCGCGCGCCGTACCGCGTACGGGCCAATGGCCAGCAGGTCCACCGGGGTGGAGCCGAAGCACTCCAGCGCGTCGCGCGGGTCGTCCACCATGGGCCGGCCGGCGGTGTTGAGGCTGGTGTTGACGACCACCGGCAGGCCGGTGCGCCGCTCGAACTCCTCCAGCACCCGCGCCATCAGCGGTTCGGCGGCCGGGTCCACCGTCTGGATGCGGGCTGTCCCGTCGACGTGGACGACCGCGGGGATGCGCTCCCGCCAGGCCGGCGCGACGTCGTGCACGAAGAGCATGTACGGGCTCGGCAGGGGGCCGTGGAAGATCTCCTCGGCCCGGCCGGCGAGCACCATCGGCGCGACAGGCCGGAACTGCTCGCGTCCCTTGACGTCGTTGAGGCGCTCCAGGTTGCCGGCGTGGCCGGGGTGGGCGAGCAGCGAGCGGTGCCCGAGCGCACGCGGGCCGTACTCGGAGCGCCCCTGGAACCATGCGACGATCGCGTTGCCGGCCAGCGCCTCCGCCACGGCGACGGCGATGTCGGCCGGCCGCTCGAAGGGGACCGCCGCGGTCTTGAGGAAGGCGCCGAGCTCCGCGTCCGTCCACTCCCGGCCGAGGTCCGCGCCGGGCATCGGGGCGGGATCGTCGCCGCCGGTCGCCGCCAGGTACAGGGCGCCACCGAGCGCCGTGCCGGCGTCGCCCGCGGCGGGCTGCACCCACACCGTGGCGAAAGGGCCCTCGGCGGCGACACGGGAGTTCGCCACGCAGTTGAGCGCCACGCCGCCCGCCATCGTCAGCAGGCCGTCGTGCGTCCGGCCGTGCAGCCACCGCACGAGGTCCAGCAGCACCTCCTCCAGCACGGCCTGGGCACTGGCCGCCACATCGGCGTGCTCCTGGGTCCACGGCTCGTCCACGGCGCGGGCCGGGCACAGCTCGGCCCAGGGCACGCCGCCCGCGTGGAAGCCGCCGTCCCCGGTGGAGTACACGTGCCGGCGCAGCTCGCCGAGCATGCGCGGCCGGCCGTACGAGGCCAGGGCCATCACCTTGAACTCGTCCGAGGAGCGCAGGAAGCCCAGGTGCTCGGTGAGTTCCTCGTAGACCAGGCCGAGGGAGTGCGGCAGCCGCTGGGCGTGCAGCGGCTCCAGCCGGTCGCCGACGCGGTGGGCCGCCAGGTGCGAGGTGCTCTCCCCGCGTCCGTCCAGGACCAGCACCGACGAGGAGCGGGCGTCGCGGGCGGCGAAGGCGCTGGAGGCGGCGTGCGCCATGTGGTGTGCGACGAACCGCACCCGGTGCGGGTCCAGGCCGGGAAGGGCGGTGGCCAGGAAGGCGGGCGCCTGCCGCGCGTAGGTCAGCCGGACGTGGTCCCAGGGGTCGTCCAGTCCCATGTCCTCCGCGGGACGTGCCAGCGCGGGGTTGAAGGAGTACGCGACGGCGTCGAGGTCGGCGGGCCGCAGCCCGGCCCGCCGCAGGCACCAGGCCGCCGCCTTCTCCGGCAGCTCCCAGGCGGAGAAGGGCACGGGGCGCTTGCCGTGCTTGCGCCGGGAGAAGCGTTCCTCCTCCGCGGCGGCCACGGTGCGGCCGTCGACGACAAGGGCGGCGGCCGGGTCGTGGAAGAGCGCGTTGATTCCCAGGATGCGCATGGCGTACCGGCCTTTCACGGGACGGCGACGGGACGTGGGACGTCGCGGAGGGCGGAGGGCGGACGGCGGAGGGCGGACGGCGGAGGGCCGGACGGGGGACGGCGACGGGACGTGGGACGTCGCGGAGGGCGGACGACGGACAGACGGCAGACGGCGGAGGGTGGCGCGTCGGGCGGACGCCGTGAGCGGGCGGGGCCGTCGTGGACGCGGAGGTCAGCCGGCGGCCGGCTGGGCGCGGAACCATGCGATGGTGCGCCGCAGCCCTTCCTCGGCGGTCACCGACGGCTCCCAGCCGAGCTTGTCGCGCGCCAGCGTGATGTCCGGGCATCGCACCGCCGGGTCGTCGGTGGGGCGGTCGATGAAGCGGATATCGGAGGCGGAACCGGTGAGTTCGATGACCAACCGCGCCAGCTCGAGCATGCTGAGCTCGGCCGGGTTGCCGATGTTCACCGGCCCGCGCATGCCGTCGGCGGCCACCGCGAGCACGCCCCGCACGGTGTCGTCGACGAAGCACAGCGACCGGGTCTGGCTCCCGTCACCGGTCACCGTGAGCGGCTCCCCGGACAGTGCCTGGCGGATGAAGGTGGGCACCGCCCGGCCGTCGTAGCCGCGCATACGGGGCCCGTAGGTGTTGAACAGCCGCACGATGCCCGCGTCCGTGCCGCGGCTCTCCGCCTCGGCCGTGACCAGCGCCTCGCCGAAGCGCTTGGCCTCGTCGTAGACGCTCCGCGGTCCGACGGGGTTCACATGGCCCCAGTAGCGTTCGTTCTGCGGATGCTGCTGCGGATCCCCGTACACCTCGGACGTGGACGCGAAGACGAAGCGGGCGCCGTGGTCGCGGGCCAGCGCCAGGGCGTTGCGGGTTCCGAGGCTGCCGGTCTCCAGCGTGTGCAGCGGGAGCCGCAGGTAGTCCGAGGGGGAGGCGGGGGACGCGAAGTGCAGCACCAGGTCCGCGTCGCGGTGCACGGCCAGGCCCTCGGCCACGTCGCCCGGAGCGAGGGTGAAGCCGGGGCGGCCGTGGAGCGCGGAGAGGTTCTCGCGGCGGCCGGTGCTGAAATCGTCGACGCAGGTGACCGCCGTGCCGGCGTCCAGCAGCGCGGCACACAGGTGGGAACCGAGGAACCCGGCACCGCCGGTGACGACGGCGTGCTCCCAGGGGGGCGAGGACATGCGCGTCATTCGATCTCCTCCCGTCGGGCGGATCTCGCCGCAGGCGCGGCTGACGTGCCACTCCTCACCATCGGCCCCGGGGGGTGAGGAGGCCCGTCCATGTGCGCCGTTCGGGTGAACGCGGGCTTCGGGCCATGCGCCCCGTTCCTGCCGTCGGCGCAGGTCATGAGGGTGGAGCCGGAGGGGCGAACGCGGAACCCGGGGGCGGGCGCCGGGCCGGCGCGGTGGTTGAACGGAGCTTCGGCGGGGCAACCCGAAGGGCGTACCGCCCGTCTGGGACGCCGCCGGGCCTCGCGGCCGTCCGTCGGCACGGCCCGCCGTCCCAGGTCCCGTGCGAAGGAAGGGGCCCGTATGACGCCCCCCGCTCCTCTCACGCCGCCCCTGCCATGGCGACGCGCCCTCGTCACCGGCGGCGCCGGCTTCCCCGGCACCGCGCTCTGCGAGTATCTGCTGGACGCGGGCGTCGACGTCGACTGCGCCGACCGCGCCACCAAGGCGGCGCGCGTCGGCCATCTCGGCCCCTGCCCCGGCTTCCGCTTCCTGCCGTGCGATCCGGCCGATCCGGAGGCACCGGGGCTGCTGGACGGTCCGTACGACGTCGTCCTCCACCTGGCCTGGCCCGATCCGGGAGAGCGCCGTGCCGACCCCCTCCGCGCCCTCGAGGCGGGCTGCGACGGCACCCGCCGGGCCCTGGCCATCGCCCATCGGGACGGCGCCCGGCTGCTCTTCGCCTCGGCCTCCGAGGTCTACGGCGAGCCGCGGACGCACCCGCAGCGCGAGGACGACCCGGGATGCGTCGACCCGGTCGGGCCGCACTCGCTGGCCGCCGAGTCGCGGCGCTTCGCGGAGGCGCTGGTCACCGCCCATGTGGCCGCTCACGGCAGCGACGCGGGCATCGTCCGGCTGTTCTGCGCATACGGGCCGCGGATGCCGGCGCACGAAGGACACGCCGTACCCACGTTCATCCGCCAGGCGCTGGCGGACGAGCCGCTGACCATCACCGGCGACGGCACCCAGACCCGCTGCCTGTGTTATGTGGACGACGTCGTCGAGGGGATCCTCACCGTCGCCGCGAGCCGCTCCGTGCGGCCGGTCAACATCGGCGGCACCCAGGAGATGTCGGTGACGGACCTGGCCCGCAGCGTCCTGGACCTGACCGGCTCCAGGTCCCCGCTCCGCTTCGTCGACCGGCCGCCGGGAGAGCCCGAGCACCTGAGGCCCGACACCACGCTGGCGACGGAACTGCTCGGCTGGCGGCCCCGGGTGTCCTGGACGGACGGGCTGAAGACCACCATCGCGTACTTCGCGGGCGCCGCCGGACGAACGGAGCTGCCGCACGCCGCGGCCCGCGAGCCGGCGCGCACCGGCCGGCGTCGTCGTCCTGCCCGGGGATGACCGGGCCGCTGCGAGGCCGTCCCGCGGGCGTCCAGGCACCCTCGATCGCGGCGTCGCGGTGTTCCCCCGCCCGCCGCGGAGTGTGCCCGGCTCCTGCCAGGGCAGTCGAGGAGCATGGCGTCACCCCGAACGCCGCTCCAGGCGTCCGGCGCAACGTCGCCCGAAAACACGATCTGCGGGCACTCCGAGGAGCGGCCATGCGGCACGACACCCCATCAGACGACGCGCGGGGCACGCCAGCGCCCCCCGAGGAACGGCACGAGCAGCGGCCGGCCGACGCAGGCGGCTTCGGTGCTGCGGCACGCGAGCGGGACGCGGGAAGCGAGGCTCCTGAGGCGGCACGCGACGTGCCGCCTCCGG